>CAZUFQ010000037.1:12292-15883 GCA_964618735.1 uncultured Enterobacteriaceae bacterium | reverse complement strand
CGTGCTGGCTTAACTGCGCGCCATTGCCCTTGGGGGAGAGGGTCAGGGTGAGGGGTCCGCCTCAGAGGCAGGGAGTTCAACGTTCAATGTTCCACGTTCCAAGGCCAAAGCTAGCAGGATATCTGCTGCACTTCGCTGGGTGGCTGTGGGACTGCTGCTCCTCGTAGCTATAGCAGGAGCCGTTCGCTATTGGACTTCTCCAATCCCTAACACCCAATCCCCAACACCCAGAACCTAGGCCGCGCCTCCGTCGCTTCCATTACCTGACAAACCTTCGCTCGCCGTACTCCCGTTTACCAATATGAGTGGGGATCCTGAACAGGAGTATTTCAGCGATGGCATGACCGAAGACCTTATCACTGATCTTTCCAGGCTCTCGGGGCTGTTTGTCATCGCCCGCACCTCCACTTTCACTTACAAAGGCAAGGCTGTGAAAGTAGAAGACGTAGGGCGGGAGCTGGGGGTGCAATATGTGTTGGAAGGCAGTGTCCGTAAGGCGGATAACCGGGTCCTGATCACGGCCCAGTTAGTGGATGCACGTACAGGGCATCATGTGTGGGCTGAGCGCTATAATCGACCTCTACAAGACCTCTTTACCTTGCAAGAGGAGGTCAGGCGGAAGATCGTGGCGCATCTGGCTCTGAAGTTGACGGACGAGGAGGAAGCATGGTGGGAGCGCACCTATACGCGCAACCCCGAAGCGTACGACTACCTTTTGCGCGGGTTAGAGTCTCAGTGGCACTTCACGAAAGAGATGTTCGACCAGGCCCGACAGATGTACAAGCAGGCCATTGCGTTAGATCCAACGTATGCCGTGGCGTACGCCTGGATGGGGTGGACCTACTGGATGGAATGGTTTTATCAATTGAGTGACGACCCCAGGGCAGTAGAGCAGGCTTTTGCAATGGAGCAGCAGGCCATCGCTTTGGATGACTCCTTATCCTTAGCTCATGATGTATTAGGGCTAGTGTATCTGTACAGGAACAAGCAATATGAACAGGCTATTGCCGAGGCAAAGCGAGCCATTGCCCTCAGTCCCAATTTTTATTCTCCCTATGCGGCTTTGGGAGGTAGTCTCATCTTTGCAGGGAGACCAGCGGAAGCCATTGACGAATTCGAAAAGGCGATACGCTTGAATCCCCGTAATCCCCTTTATCTGGCTACTTACTTAACGGGCTTAGGCTCTGCCTATAGCTTGACGGGGCGGGTTGAGGAAGCAATCATAGTCCTCAAGAGAGCGGTTGCCCTGAGCCCCAGTTTTTCAAGTCCCCACGAGATCTTGGCTAGTATCTATAGTGCGTTAGGTCGAGAGGAAGAGGCCCGAGCGGAGGCAGCAGAGGTCCTGCGGCTCAATCCCAGTTTCTCGCTAGAAGGTCTGAGACAGCGGCTCCCCATCAAAGATCCCGCAGCTGTAGAACAATATCTTGCCAGTTTGCACAAAGCGGGGCTCAAGTAAACTATGTAATGATGAATGCAGCATGATGAATTAAGAGCGAGTGCTAGGAAATCGTAGGAGGCACTTGTGTACCGGATTTGATGTGGCGGATCGGCAAAAGGCGGAAAACGTGTCACGTTGCATCCCCTTATAGCGATAATGGACTCCATATTATAAAATTCCGCTCATCTATGAAGTCGACAAAACGCATTGCTGTTGGCCAGTATGTGGTGAGTGATCCAGAAATTTGTCACGGTCAACTCACTTTCCTCGGGACGCGTATTCTCGTCGAGTCGGTCCTCAGCTATCTTGCCGATGGCCGTTCGATAGAATGGGTGTTGGAGGAATGGCCTCGTCTATCTCGCGCGGCAGTCCAGGAAGCCCTCCAATTAGCTACAGGCGCGTTAGTTAAGCAGTATCATAAAGCCGCATGAGCCAGCTCATTACTTGATGAGCATCTCGGTCGCACGGAAGTGCTTGAGCCATTGCAAAGATGGATAACCGTCACGAAAATTGAGGACCTTGTCCCTGAGGAAGCCCTGAAAGACGATCGCATTCTCCAACTCCTGCGCCAGAGAAAACAACCGACGTTCATCACCTTAGATGACGATTTCTTTTACAAACGTCTTTGTGACCGATGGTATTGTCTCATTTATTGCGTTGTTCCTCGCCAGCAACAACACCGCATTCCTGCGCTTCTTCGTCGCTTGTTTCGTCTCCCAGAATTTTCAACCAAAGCTGTACGGATGGGAAAGGTCATCCGTGTCCGTGAAAAGGACATCGAATTTTGGCAGGTTGGCCTGGGAAAAAGACAGCGTATGAAATTTGTATAGATTTGTCTGCGCTAAGCTCAATCCTTTTCTTCCCTTCACCAACCCTTGACGAGTGGCATCCACGTAGAGTAACCTTGAGCCGGGGTAAGACGTTGCACGCCGGTAGGAGGAGGGGAACTATGGCGCAGGGGCCAACTTATATTCGCTGGCTGATCATCGGATTAATTTTTGTCATCGACATCCTGATGTTCATCGACCGGATCAATATTTCGATCGCCGCCAAATACATCATTCCTGAATATGGCTTGAGCGAAGTGCAGATGGGATCTGTCTTTAGCGCGTTCGTCCTTGGCTATGCTCTCTTACAAATCCCGGGCGGGTGGATCGGAGATCGCTTTGGCCCCAGACGAGTGCTCACCTGGGCCATCGTTTGGTGGTCGGCTTTTACGATGGCGACTGCAATCGCCGGTGAATTATTCCTCGTGTCGCTGCTTGGCATCGTCGGTTCCTTTATGGTGATCCGCATCCTTATCGGTATAGGCGAGGCGGCGGCGCTGCCTAATCGCAATCGTACCGTGGCAAACTGGATTCCGCCGCAGGAACGTGCGCTCGCGTTTGGCATTGGCGGCAGCGGCAGCATGGTCGGCGCTGCGGTTACGCCGCCGCTCATCGTCGCCATTATGGTGACTCTAGGTTGGCGGGTCGCCTTTTATCTCGCCGGCGCGGCGGGAATCGGCATTGCTTTGTTGTGGTATTGGTTCGCACGGGATCGACCGGAGCAGCATCCTCAGATCAACCAAGCCGAATTACGCTATATCACTGAGAGCGCTTCTGAAGACCAATCCGTCCACAATCGAGATATTCATCAAAGAGTTGGCCCTGCACCCTGGCGCGCGCTCCTGCATAGCAAAAGCCTGTGGTGCTTGACAGCGGCGTATTTCACCATTGGCTATATCGCGTATTTATATTTTTCTTGGTTGTATCTCTATCTGGTCAATGTGCGAGGATTCTCTATCACCCATGGGGGACTCTATGGCAGCCTCCCGTTTGCAACTGCGGCGCTCGTGGCTCCCCTGAGCGGCTGGTTATCAGACCGCCTCAGTCGCAGCTACGGCAAACGGATCGGGCGATGTATGTTAGGAATTGTGGGTTTGCTCCTTGGCGCCTGCTGGATCTGCGCTGGGGCGGCGGCGGCAGATCCCATCTTAGCGGTTGTCTTTCTTTCTCTTGGCTCTGGGTCGCTCTTTCTCGGAGTGCCTGCATATTTTGCCACGACGATTGATTTGTCGAGAACACATGCCGGCGTAGTGGGCGGCTTCATGAACATGGGCGGGAATTTAGGCGGGGCGCTGTCGCCGACGCTCACACCACTCCTTGCTCATC
>CAZUFQ010000037.1:0-12282 GCA_964618735.1 uncultured Enterobacteriaceae bacterium | reverse complement strand
GGGGATTCTGGGCGGGGGTGGTCTCTACCCTTCCCACCCACACTGTCTATTACCTCGGGGTGGGACGGCTCGCTTTCACGCGCGGCGGCCCTGACGCTGATTTCCTCCTGTTCCTGGCGCTCATTGCATTCCGGCCAGTCTAGTGAATCGCAGCCGTATCTGGTATGACCAGCAGACAAGACGACATGAGGCAACTTAATAAGGTCTTCTTTGTAAACATATTTTACCTCTATTTTTTATGCGACCACAAAAACTCACTCTCAAAAATTTCATGCCCTTCCGCTCGATCGATGGGGAAGAGCTGACCGTTAATTTTTCTAATCTTGACCTCTTTGCTATCACCGGCCCCATGGCGAGTGGTAAATCCTCGCTCATTGACGCCATCGTGTGGTGCTTGTACGGCCGCACCGCCCGCTACGGAGCCGATTCGAAAGGTGTTATCTCGGCTGGTGAAAGCACGTGCCTAGTGGCCTTTGATTTTACTATTGGTCCCCGCCAGTTCCGCGCCGTGCGGCGGACAGGGAAGACAACGGAGTCTGGTCTTAGTGAGTATGACGGAAACGAATGGATTCAGGATATCTCGGGCTCGGACCGGTTGACGGGACGCATTGAGGAATTGTTGGGGCTCGATTTCGATAGCTTCACGAAGACCGTGATCCTCCCGCAGGGACGCTACGCCGAATTCCTCAGCAGTGAACCCAGTAAGCGTCGTGACCTTTTAGAAAAGATTCTTGAGCTAGGCGTATATAAGCGCGTGGTCGACCGCGCCAAAGAGTTGGAAACCCGCTCGAAGAGCCGTGCCGATACGATTCGCGAGACGTTGCAACAGCCGCAATACGCTGGCGTGACGCACGTCATGGTTGGACAACGTCAAAGTGAAATCGAGAGCCTTACGCAGGAAATTACTCAGACGAGTACGCAGGAAGAAGAGCTACGCACGCTGACAGTCCAAGTCGAGACTGTCCAGACCCTTGCCGCCCGTTTGACTGAGTTGCAGAGAGAAGAACAGTCCCGCTTGGAAGAGCGCGACCGCGCCCAACAGCGATTGGAAACTGAGGAGACCCGGCTTCACACGCATGTACAACTAATTGCTGAAGTTGAACAAGAACGAGTGACGCTTGCCTATGACGCCCGCCGCCATGAAACGCTGCAACGCGCTGAAGGATATCTGCGGGAGCATGATGCGGCTTGTCAGGAAATCGAGAGCAAAGCCGAGGCGTTGGGGCAAGGACGACAAGAACTGGACGCACTGGCGCAGCAAATCACTGCTCAGACACAGACTGTCGAACAGACACAGCGTTTATATGAAGAGCGGCTCGCGACGTTGCGTGCGGAGATCACCTCTCATGGCGACATTGCTGCGCTGACGGATAAATTGAACGCAGCACGCCGGTGGAAAGAGTTGCATCGCGAGCGCGTGCAATTAACAGAGCAACAACAATTGCACACGCGTGAGCTGGCTAGTCGCCAACAAGAATTGGCAACGCTGCTCGATCAAGAAAAAATAAAAGAGGCGGAGCTGCAAACGCTCCAACAACAACGTGACCAGGCCCGCCTGGAGGAACAAGAAAAACGACAACAGGAGGTCGAAGCTGTACAGCTTGGAAAAGAACTGCAAGAAGCAGTGAAAGAAGAAAAACAAAGCGCACAAAGGGTTGAACAGTCTCGCGCCGCGCTGCACGCTGCAGAGGAAGAGTTACAAAAGCAACGGCAGGCCGTCGTCCACGCGGAACAGCAAGAACAGGCTGCTGCCCATGCTGTTGAAGAGAATCGTAAAAACAACGAGATTGCTCACCTGCGCGCAACGCTCCATGGCGGAGAGCCCTGTCCGGTGTGCCTGACGACTGTCCACGAAGTTCCTTCCGTTTCTCCGGTAACGCAGACCGATCAACTTGCGTTGCAGCAACAACTTGAACAGACCAGAACGCTGCTGGTCCAAGCACGACAAGCGCTCCAGAAAGCTGAAACTTCTTTCGTTACTGCGCAGGCGCGAAAAGAGGCAAGTGAGCAAGAGTTGACGAATTGGGGGCAAAAACGCCAAGCAGCCCAGGCAAGCTTCCTCGCCAAGTTTCCAGGGTTCTCCTCTCTTAAGGACGCCCTTACGGCGTTGCAGGGGCGGCGGCAAGAGATCACGCTGCTCCTCAGCCAGCTCGAAACCAAAACACGCGCGCTAGAGCAGGAGAGAAAGCAATTAGCTCAACGGCGAGAACAAACACAGCGGCATGAGGCTACACTGGAAGAAGCGTCACGAGGGGCCTCTTCTTCATTAGAGAAAGGCGTGCGGCAACTTGCCGATTTAGACACGGTGCTCGCGCCATATCGTGCTGAAGGGCATGATCCCGAGGTGGTGTTGGCGGCGCAACGGCAGACGCTTCTTCAGACCGAACAGGCCGTGAAAGACGCGGAACAGACCTTGCGGCAAACGAAAGAAACACTTGATAAACTCAACACGAAAAAAATCCAGACTGAAGGAACGCATCGGCTGTTGCAGTCCGAACAGCAGGCCGCCGAAAATCGAGCGGAGCGCGCGGCTCGAATCGTGCGTGAATATCTGGAATTGACCGGCGAATCAGCGCTTCCCGCGCTATCCGCAGTTGCTAGTGAACTGCAGGAATTCGCACATAAACAAAAGCAACACATGATCTACGGGCAACGTCTTGAATCATTACAGAAAGAAAAAGAGGAGGCCGAGCTGAGCCTGGCCGCTTTGCGCGCAGACCTGCAAGCACGAGCAGGATTTCTCTTGAACACCCGCCAGGCGATTGACCAAGCGGCAGAGGAGCTCAGCAGAGCGCGGACGGCGTCGCGAACCGCGATTCAAGCTTGCGTCATTCCAGGATTGAATCCCGATGGTGAAAATGTCAAGGAGCACCTTGTGGCCGTACACGAGCGGGGCATCACCTTGCGCGAGCGCCGGAGCCGGCTTGAAGCTGAGATGAATGATCTTCAACGTCGCTGCCTGGAAAAAGAACAAGAACAACAGAAACTGCGTGAAGCTGAAAACGAAAGTCACTTATCTAGGGATTTACGCAAACTCCTTGGCGCCGAGTTTACGGACTATCTTTCTGAAGGCGCCATTAAAGCCTTGATGCATGACGCCAGTGCGCACCTGCTGAAACTGACGCACGGACGTTACTCCTTCAAAATCGAATATAAACGCCGGACTATTGAACTGCTCATTGTTGACCATGAAGACCAACAACGCGCTCGTCCCACGCATTCGCTTTCAGGCGGCGAGACTTTTCTTGCGTCGCTCGCTATCGCTTTGGCGCTATCACAAAGTTTCCGCGAAATTGCTACCGGCAAAGCCGCGAAGACCTCAACCGAGTGCCTTATCTTAGATGAAGGCTTCGGCACGCTTGATCGAGAAGGATTGCAGTTGGTGACAGAGACATTACAAGAACTGCGCGGAGAAGAGGGACGCATCGTGGGCATCATCACCCATGTTGAAGAAGTCGCCGCCGCCATGCCCATGCGTATTGAGGTCCGGAAGGGGAGTCGATCCAGTACGATTATGGTCAGTGGATAAGAAGGATGGCCGTTTCTCGTCAAGAGGTGTACGCTGAAACCTGTATCCTACAAAAAAGATTGCTTATGGTAAAAAGCGGAAAAAAGCTCGTTCGCGAAGTTGTGAAGGGGGAGTCGTATGCGTATTATCCGCTCGGAAACTACATTGTTGCCGCTCCTGGTGTTTGTGGGGGCCGTCCGACGTTTAAGTATACCCGTATTGAGGTCGAAGTCGTCTTAGGTCTCTTAGCCTCAGGGGAATCTATAGAAAAGTTGGTGGACAATTTGCGTGGTCGAGTCCCGCGAGAAGCGGTAGAGGAAACGTTGAAGCTTGCCGCATCTCTGCTCAAGCGCGAGGCTGAGACAGTTGCGGCGTGATTGTGTTGGACGAAAACTTGCTCGTGCTCCGTTTGGATAATCCCATCGCTGCTTGGTATCCAGGGCGTGTCTGCTCGATTACAGAGTTGTCTCCGGGGATGATCATCAAAGACGAATCTATTCCACAGCTACTTCAGCGTTCCAAAGGGGCGACATTCGTCACTACCAATGTTCCCGACTTCTGGCGACAAGTCCAAGCTCACAAACGTTACGGGATCATCTGTCTTTCCTTACCAAATGAGCGACTCCGATTAGTGCCTGAACTGCTGCGACGTCTTCTTCATGCACCAGAGTTCAGGACTAAAGCTGCTCAGATGGGAAAAGTGATACGTGCCGGGCGGCGACAAATTCAATACTACACGACGAATAGCAGTCGTATATACGCTCTTCCTTGGCCCGGCCCGATTGAGAAGCGATAGTGCTCAAAGGCAAGACCTATGAGTGTTGGGGGATGCGGAAAAGAGAGCCTAGCTAAAGCCGTTGCGTTCCTGGTTGAGGAGATCCACAAGTCGTTTCCTAATGCTTCTACTCGCCCGATTCCTCCCTATGAAGATGAAGACTTTACTTTGGAAGTGACGATTCCCGCGGATATGGATCGAGAGACGGTAATGGATGAATGTATTCGTCATGTGCTGCAAATCGAGGATCAGTTCGGGTTCTCAATTTTAACAAGAGTAAAGAGAAGATAAAATGCTCGGCTTCGCTGGCTCCTTGTCTCCTTTGCGTTTGGTAAATCCGGCGGTGGAGATTGTAAATGACTAAGGTCACTACCGAGCCTGTCATATCTAAACCTCAGCCTTTTGCGACTGGGATTCCGCTTCGGCTTAATGCATTCCCTCTAATCCTCTCTGCACCAAAATTCTTTGTGTTCATTCAGCCAATTCTCGATAACAGTGAATTAAAGCCTCTTCGTGAAAAGATAGGGAAGGAATGGTTTCTACATTGGCGTGATGGAGCAATCTATGGAATTCCAAGAGTCGAGAGGCCTCGCCTCTCATTTGGGAAAGCTCAACAATTCAGAACTGATGAATACCAAGGGCTTTCCTTGTTGAACGCTCGTGCGAACGAACTTCTTCCTACATTATTGCCCAAATATGATCCTCTTCCTGGAAGAAAGAGGTTTCGCTTCCTTGCTAGAAAGAAAGAACTCGTTCACGAAATTGTGAAAGACTGGGATAGGATTCCATCACTCGTTCACAGTTTCAAGATTCGTCCTCGCTTTGCTTGTGAAACGCGGCTTATTGAGTTGAAAGAGGGTGAGCTTCAGATCGTGTTAGTTCTCGGAGTTGCGATGAACTGGTCTGTCGAGGCACCCTTGGATAGCCTTCAGGACTCGGGCCTCAATTTAGCGGGACTTCACATTATCCGTCGTAAGCCTGTCGAAGGCGAGCGTCAATTGATTGGCCGGATTGCTTCTCTTGAAGACGGTCGAGTTATCTTAGAGGAAAGTTTTGAAAATATAGCGTCTATTGCTACTAACGCTGTCCAGCTTGAAGGTTCAAAGGCTGTGTTCGCACGGTGTCTGACAGCACTCCTGGGTGATCGTTATGACGAATTCAACAATCGACGAGAGGCCCTAGAGTCACAATTTCTCACAGGAGCAGGGTTAAACAACTGTCTCATAGAATTCCTCAAGCAGTTTCGTAAAGCCAAAGGACTACAACTTACCACAGGATTGACTGCCACTATTGGTGAACAAATTAGTTTGGGCAATTCAGAGGCCTTTACAACTGCGATGGAACTTGACCCTGTAGAATATTGTTTCGACACAGCAAAAACGAAACGGGATGAGTTTGCTTGGAGTGGGCTCACACAATTTGGACCTTATAGTAGGGATTCTTTCCCAAGACGTAGTCCGCGTCTCTTGATTGTATGTCCAGATGCTACCCAGAATCGTGTTGAGCAGGCATTGCGGCACCTGCGGGATGGAATTCCGGGAACGAATTTCTCAAAGGGTTTCGTACGTGCATTTGACTTGGTTAATCCCCGTTTTGATTTCTGTCCAGTTCCTCTGAGAGGACTTGGTGGAAGAGAGAAGACTCCAGCTCAACTTTATTACGCCACCGTCGAAAAATATCTTGCCTCTCAAAGTCAATATGATGCAGCGCTAGTAGTTATACAGGATGAGCATGCCCAACTTCCCGATGCAATTAGTCCTTATCTTTTTGCTAAGGCGATATTGCTGACGAATGGAATTCCAGTACAGGAAGCACGTACTTCTACTATTTTTCGTAGACCAGATAATTTACCCTTCATTTTCCAAAATCTTAGTGTTGCTTTTTATGCAAAGATGGGAGGCGTCCCATGGACAGTCAATCACGATCTAACGGTTAATGACGAAATTGTAATTGGGATGGGCATAGCAGAGATTTCTGGCAGTCGCTTCGAAGAACGCCAGCGCCACGTTGGGATTACGACGGTCTTTCGTGGTGATGGGAACTATCTGCTTGCGAATGTTTCCAAAGAATGTCGATTTGAGGATTATCAAAAAGTCTTAAAGGAAACTATGATCGAAGTATTACAGGAAGTCCGAGAACGCAACGGATGGCGCTCTGGGGACACAGTTCGCGTTGTCTTTCATGCGTCAAAACCTCTCCGAAATCTTGAGGTAGACGCGTTAATGGCAGAATGCGTTGCTGAGGCAGCCCCCGAACAGAATGTACAGTTTGCCTTTCTCGACATCTTACACGAGCACCCGTTTCAGGTGTTCGATTACCGACAAAAGGGACAGGACACCGGTAAGAGCGGGACCAAAGGGACATTTGCTCCCCCACGTGGTCTACTGGTACATCTCGGTAAAAATACACGTCTTCTTTGCACGAATGGACCTAGACAGATCAAGAGGGCCACTACTCCTTTACCGACCCCATTGCTGATTCATCTTCATCCGTATTCAACGGGCTGTGACCTTACCTACCTTACTGACCAAGTATTAAAGTTTACCTCCCTTACATGGCGGTCGACCCAGCCAGCCCAAACTCCTGTCACGATCTACTACTCCGAACTGATTGCTAAGCTGTTGGTGCGATTAAAGAAAGTTCCAGGTTGGTCTCCTGTTCCACTGAACAGTAAATTGCGCTCAAGTAAATGGTTTCTATGACAAGTCCACTGAGCAAAAATTTTGCTTCACAGTTAAGTGAGCTAGCGCATTATCTCGAAGACAACTTACTCTGGCCTTCTCCTGAAACAGGTTTTGCGCTTTTTGTCTTCCGTGAGCTTTCCGCTAATCTTCCAACAATATCTCCCGTCCACTTAGTTTTCCCAATTTTAACGGGTTCAAGTACAGCTCCGGAATTGGCGGTAGCAGGGTTCTTTGCTGAGCTGCAGTCCCTTACTGCGAACCGAGTAACTCCTGATGGATGGAGCGATGCCTTCTCTCGACTCTCGGAACGCGATCCATTTCCAAATGATCGCATGGCGTTCCCTTTCCGACCGTCAGAGCTATTCGGGATCGCGCTAGGCGTACAGCACACGCCCAACCTACAAGAAAAACAAAAGTCTTGGTTGAAAGAGGTACTCTTAAGGCTTCCCAATTTCCTGAGTGGTGACGAGTGGTCAAAATATCTGCTTTCTCTCTGTAAGATGGCCCTTGGTTTGGCTGATGATATTTTACCTCCTAGCCAGTTTCCTACCCTTGCACTTGATGAACTAGCGCTTCTTGTGTGGTTAAAAGCAATTCCAGCCCGTCGAGATAAAGGATTCTGGAAGGAACTTCAGGATAAAGACCTCCACTTAATCTTTTTAAGAAGATGCCTTGAAGAAGAATTATTCCCAAGTGATGTAGGGCGAGCTGCTATCCTCTATTCAGCAATTAAAATAAGCACGAACGCATTACTTGAATCTGAGGTTGCCAAAAATTGGCAACTTCATAACTCAACTCGGGATGCAGTCGAATTAGTTGTTCAAATTTGTCAGCAGTTCCATCTGTGTGCACTGCAGCTTCAGAAGCCCTACAGAGACAGACCAACCATGCAGATGTTGGACGAATACGACGTGCAACATTTAATGCATGCCCTTCTTCGTCTTCATTTCGAGGATGTTCGGCCAGAGGAATATACTCCAAGTTATGCGGGGAATTCGTCTCGCACAGATTTTTTGTTGAAACGCGAGCGTGTATTCGTGGAAACGAAGATGACACGCAAAAATCTAGGGCAAAAAGAAGTTGTGGTAGAACTCATAGAAGACAAAGAAAGATATCAGGCTCATCCAGACTGTGATGCTCTGGTCTGCTTCGTTTATGATCCTAAGAGCTACTGTACGAATCCAGCCGCTTTAGAGGATGATGTTTCAGAAGAAGGGCACGGATTTTTAGTGCGAGTAGTCGTCGGGCCTCGGGGAAGGTGAGATCTGTACTACCGAAGAGGCATAGGACGAGTAATTATCTCTCTCTACGGGTTTGTCTTTGTACTCTCGTGCTTCGATGTGCATGCAGGAAGCTGGACGAGGACGATTGCGGTGTCAGGAGCAATTATCTCGAAAAGTCTCCTCCGATTTTTTTACCAAATCACCTTTACAAACTCCGATTCCTAGATATTGCTGTTGCGACCGGTGCAATACAATCACGATCTCATGTAGCTTTTCTTGACTTCCTTCAGGAGGCTACAGGACGATACTGGCAAGGAACAATGTCGAAGGTATAATCACCCCATGACCCTGACTATTGAAATCTCGCCCGAACTGGAATCGCAGGTGCGCGAGTAAGCTGCTCAGCATGGACTTGGCGCTGATGAGTATGTCGTGAATATCTTACGCCAGCACCTGCGTGAGACTGACCGTCCAAAGGCGTCATACCTTCCCGAGCCTGAGGCTCGTTTGTTAGAGCAAATTAACGAAGGATTCCCTCCAGACTGGTGGCAACGCTATGACGAATTGACTGAGAAGCGTCGAGCGGAAAACCTCACACCAGAGGAGCAAGCAACACTGATCAGTCTTTCAGACCAGATTGAAGAATTGAACGCCCACCGTATTCAGCATCTTATTGAACTAGCTGGTTTGCGACAGGTTTCGTTATTAGAGTTGACGGAACAATTAGGAATTAAACCTACAACTTTGTAGTTTTATGCGCGTCTGCTGGCGATTTCGATGCGGGCCTGAGCGCGTTGAAAAGCGGCTTGCGTCTCCAGAAACGCAGGATCGGTAGGTGAGAGCGTTTTGAGCGCTTCCTCGGCGTTGTGGAGCGCGGCGCGTGCACGCTCCACGTTGATTTCGTTTGGAAGCTCCGCACTATCTGTGAGTACAGACATGTTATTGTCCACGACTTCAGCGAATCCGCCACTGACCGCCATGATGTAAGTTTGGCCGCTGCGTTTATACATCAGCCGCCCTGGCTGAAGAGAAGACAAGAAAGTGGTGTGATTCGGCAGTACGCCAAATTCCCCTTCCGTTCCTGGGGCGGTGACTTCATCTACATCTTCATCAAGAAGTAGACGCTCTGGGGTGACAACGCGAAGTCGAAGAGTTTCTGCCATAATTTTATTGATTGAAAGATTGCATCATCGGGCCATTGAGTCACTGCATCATGGAGAAGCAAGGTACTAATAGCAGAAAGCAATGACTCAAAGACTCGTGAGGAGCGGCTTTCTACGCCGCGAGACGTTTGGCCTTCTCGATGGCGCCCTCGATCGTGCCGACCAAGAAGAACGCCTGCTCAGGCAGGTCGTCGTGCTTCCCTTCCACTAGTTCTTTGAAACTACGGATGGTGTCTTTTACGCGGACATACTCGCCTTTGATATTGGTAAACTGTTCCGCCACCTTGAAAGGTTGCGACAAGAAGCGTTGGATTTTTCGCGCACGCGTGACGATGATTTTGTCGTCCTCGGACAATTCATCAATACCCAGAATTGCGATGATGTCTTGCAAGTCTTTGTAACGTTGCAATACTTCTTGGACTTTACGTGCGACTTGATAATGTTCCTCACCGATGATGTTGGGGTCCAGCATGCGCGAGGTGGAATCCAACGGGTCGACCGCTGGATAAATGCCCAGCTCTGCAATCTGCCGCGACAGCACGGTCGTAGCGTCAAGGTGAGCAAACGTGGTGGCCGGAGCGGGGTCGGTCAAGTCGTCAGCCGGGACGTAGATTGCCTGCACGGAAGTGATAGAGCCGTTCTTTGTAGAAGTAATACGCTCTTGCAAATCGCCGACGTCCGTCGAAAGCGTCGGTTGATAACCTACGGCGGAAGGAATACGTCCCAGCAGCGTCGACACTTCAGAATTGGCTTGCACGAACCGGAAGATATTGTCAAGGAAGAGCAACACGTCCTTGTGCTCTTCATCACGGAAATACTCAGCAATGGTCAGTGCGGAGAGTGCGACGCGAGCACGGGCGCCGGGAGGCTCATTCATCTGACCAAAGACGAGCGCCGCTTTATTGATAACGCCGGACTCTTTCATTTCTAGCCACAAGTCGTTGCCTTCGCGGGTTCGCTCGCCAACCCCGCCGAAGACAGAATAGCCGCCGTGTTGCGTGGCGATGCTGCTAATCAGCTCTAGCAAAATAACCGTCTTGCCGACGCCAGCGCCGCCGAACAGTCCAACCTTTCCACCGAGCGGATACGGAGCAAGCAGGTCAACAACTTTAATACCGGTCTCCAGAATTTTCGCTTCAGTCGCCTGATCAACAAACGACGGGGCAGGGCGGTGAATAGGAGAACGTTTGGAGTCGTCGATTGGTCCGGCTTCATCCACTGCTTCACCAATCACGTTGAGAATGCGTCCGAGCGTTGGCTCCCCAACCGGGACCGTAATCACGTTGCCGGTATCACGCACCGGAATCCCACGGGTGAGTCCTTCCGTGCTATCCATAGCGATGCAACGCGCGGTATTCTCACCAAGATGTTGAGCAACTTCAAGGACAAGATTCCATTCCTTATCGTTAATGGCAGGGTTCGTGACTAGTAACGCATTGTAAATGGGCGGGAGCGCGCTGTTCTCGAAGTCGACGTCAACAACGGCTCCTAGCACTTGTGTAATCTTTCCGACATTTTCTCCCATGATCCGTACTCTCCTCGCCTGTTCAGGCGTTACTTTAGCGCTTCGCTAGTGGAGACAATTTCAAGCAGTTCTCTGGTGATGCCCGCTTGTCGTGCTCGGTTCATATCGAGCGTCAAGCGGTTGATCATATCAACAGCATTATTGGTCGCGTTCTCCATAGCAGTCATGCGGGCGCCATGCTCACTCGCGACCGATTCGAGCATGGCGCGATAGAGCAGCATATCAATATAACGGTTCAGGAGACTGGCGATCAGTTCCTGTGGCGCTGGCTCGTAGAGATATTCGAGAGACATGCGCCCCGAAGCAGATTCTTTTGCTGTGACAGGCAACATTTTGTCCGTTGTCGGAATCTGCGAGACTGCAGAACGGAAACGTGCATACAACACATACACGCCGTCAGTCTCTCCGTTGATGAAGCGTTGACTCATGCGAACACCGATCTCATGTGCAAGCGCAGGCGTCAACTTGCCAAAGAGGTTGATATGTTGCTCACCAAGAGTGACTGAACGACGTTTAAAATAATCGAATCCACGCCTGCCGATGAAAGAGAGTGTGACTTTCTGGCCAGGTCGTTCGCGGATAAACGCCTCCGCCGCGCGAATGAGACTGGAATTAAAACCACCACAAAGGCCACGATCAGAAGTGATCAGGATCAAATCAACATTCTTCTCTTCTCGCGGTTCAAGAAGCGGATGGGACAGAGTTGCGCTCTGCGAGGCGAGATTTTGCAAAACCGCTTCGAGCTTTTCAGCGTATGGCCGTGAGGCCACAGCTGCTTCCTGGGCTCGTCGTAGACGAGCAGCCGAGACCATTTTCATTGCCTTGGTGATTTGCTGGATGTTCCGCACCGAGGCAACGCGTTTACGGATTGCTTTCAGAGTAGCCATGTGAATTTGTAGATATCGTGGATATTGCTTACGTGAATGTTCACAGCGCTTGTATCGCGCGGCTCTGCTGTTTTCTTTTCTGTACCCGCTCAGGCTGAGAAACTCTCGTTGAACTCTTTCAGTGCTGCCCCCAAGCTGGTTTTCAAATCGTCGGTCAACTCTCTCTTCGTGCGGATGTCGTCGTAGATATTGGAATGGCGGCTCTCCAGGAACCGGCTCAGGTCCGTTTCATATTTCTTGAGAGCAGATTCCGGTAGATGATCGACAAAGCCGTTCGTGCCAGCGTAGATGATGACGATCTGTCTTTCGACCGGAAGTGGTTGATATTGTCCCTGTTTCAAAATCTCGACCAAACGGGCGCCGCGATTGAGCATGCGTTGGGTAGTTGCGTCAAGGTCAGAGCCGAATTGCGCGAAGGCCGCCATATCACGATACTGAGCGAGAGCGAGACGCAATGAGCCAGCGACTTGTTTCATGGCTTTGATTTGTTCGGACCCACCGACGCGAAAGACCGAAA
>CAZUFQ010000036.1:0-16024 GCA_964618735.1 uncultured Enterobacteriaceae bacterium | reverse complement strand
AACTCCATCATTTTCCGTTGCTCGGGATAATCGAGACCTGTAGTCGGTTCATCCAGGATGAGCAAACGCGGGCGCAAAGCAAGTAACGCCGCCACCGCCAACCGTTGCCGCTCTCCTCTGCCTAAGAGAAACGGATCGTGCTTCCGCAGCGTGTTCAGACCGACTGCTTCAAGCGCTTCGTGAACGCGTGTGTCAACCTCCGCCGGCGGCAGACCGATGTTACGCGGGCCAAAAGCGACTTCTTCTTCTACTGTATCAGCAAAAAGTTGATGATCGGGATTTTGAAATACGTAACTCACCTCTTGCGCAAGCGTGTGTAAGGGCAGGCGGCCAAGCTCTTGCCCGTGCAAAAGGGCTTGGCCTTGCGTGGGCGCTAGTAAGCCGCTCAGGATCTTAGCTAGCGTAGTCTTTCCGGAACCATTCTGACCGAGTAAGGCGATAAACTCGCCGACTTGAATCGAGAGCGTGACGTCGGAAACCACCGGCCCGGACTCGGGGTAGGCGTGCGTAATCGATTGAAGATGAAGAAAAGACGACGACAGACGTTTTTCTGCAACCGAGGTTGAATGTGGTGCAACTATCGATGACAGTGATGGCTCCAGCGAGTTGTGGTTGGTGGTAATGCGGGCAGGCTCTCCCGGCTGAGAAGTAAACGAAGAATGTAGTAATCCTACTGCTTCATCCATAGTGCGAGGAAAGGTGTGTATCGCCAACGAAGCAAGAAGACGGTCGATATCGCGGGGCCGCACCCCGTACCGGACGAGCGTCTCAATCTGCGGGAGCAATTTTTCTGGGTGATCGGTGGCAACGATGCGTCCCTCTGAGAGGAGGACGACAAGATCAGCCTCAAGCGCGGCGCTAAGTTCATGTTCCACGAGAATAAGCGTGTGCCCCTCGGTGCGCATACGACTGAGCAGCGAAAAAATCTCCTGCCGTCCTTGCGGATCCAGGTCGGTCGTTGGTTCATCAAGGACCAGCACTTGTGGCCGTAACGCTACAATCGCAGCAATCGCCAACCGTTGTTTCTGTCCACCTGAGAGCGTCGTTGGATCGCGCATTTCAAAGCCGTTGAGTCCCACCAGCGCTAAAACGTCAGCAAGCCGCTTGTGCATTTCCTCAGGAGCGACGCCCAGCTGCTCCATGCCGAAAATAATCTCATCTCGCACCGTCGTAGAAAACAGTTGGGCCTCAAAGTCTTGAAAGACCATGCCTATAGTTCCAGCTAGTTCTCCCACCTTTTCCTGCACGAGCTGACGCCCAAAGAGTCGTACTTGGCCGCTCAGCTGTCCAGACTGGAACGCAGGGATGATGCGGTTGAGACATTTCATCAATGTAGATTTCCCCGCCCCGGAAGCGCCAATAATGACAACCATCTCACCGGAGCGCACGCGCAGCGATATGTTTTGTAACGCCGGCGACGACGCGTCGGCATACGTAAAAGACACGTGGTCAAGATGAATGGCTTCGTCAGACGACGAGAGTGAGGACTGATTGTCAAGTGCTGCATACTGATTGGTCAGTGCTGAGCGGGCAGCGTCTTCAGATTTTTTCATGCTCAGTCCTTGTTTACAATAACACCAACCCAACAATGGCGAGCCCTACAAACGGAGCCAATCCAAAGCCTACTTCTGCGGACTTGATTTGTGTTTCCCACCCCAAGGTTACGAGAAAAGCCGGAGTCCACCTTCCGCTTGACAGCAAGTTGCCGGCAATCATCCCGCCTGTAGCCGCACAAGTGAGAAGAGTGAGCCCCACCAATCGGATGATACGGGGCTTCGGCGCTTTCAGCGGCAGGATATTCTGATAAAGCAGCCGTCCACGAGACACGCGTGGATCAAAGACGGTGAGTAACACAGGAGCGAAGATCATTGAGGAAACAAAATTGTTGAATAGAATAATGTTGCCAAGAACAGAAAAGGGAACGAACCCTAGCAGGTTGAGTCCCCAGCCGATGAACACAGCGCACAAGGCGCTGGCAAGGAATACCGTAAAGGTAAACTGCACCCAAGCAAAAAAAGTTTTTGGCACGGGCTGATTGGCGGAAATCAGCTCCCAAATCTTATACGGGGCCAGCCCATAGAGGAAATTGCCGATGCAGCCGAAAAAGTCCCCGGGACCAATTCCACCGAAGAAGTCGCCAATCACATTCCCAATAGCCGCCCCCCAGGCTGCAGCAGGGCCAAACAGGAACGAGCAAATCACAGGCACAGCATTGGCGGGACGCAGCTCTGTCACACCAGGAATGAGAGGCAACACCTTAAAAGGAATAAGGATGGCAGCGTACAATGACGCGCAAATAGCGGCGAATACGACGAAACGTGTATTGTCCCACACGGGCAAACTCTATGCTACTCCGTTGTCAGTGGGAAGGGCCGGGAGGTTAGATAGAACAGACGCTCAATTTAGGTTGGCGTAGCCAGCATCGCTAGGACACGCCAAACGTGGTAGAAAAAGGCGGCTCACAAGCGTGTTGTTCAGATATAGAAGGATTTGGCATGGACAAAAAAGCCTACGACATTTTGCTGTTTAGTTATTATCGAGACGCGGAATTGCGCGGCGCCGATCTGATTTTGCGACTGATCAACCGGACGGATAACCACGACCTGCAGGAAAATCTTACCCGCCATCTCGCCGATGAAACGAACCATGCGTGGCTCTGGACCGAGCGCATTCGTGCGCTCGGCGGCGATCCAGTGAAGATTGACGACGGTTACCATCGCCATCTCCGACGAAAAACCGGACTGCCCTCGAATCTACTCGATTTGCTCGCGTTAACCTATGTGGTGGAAGAACGCGCCAGCAAACGGTACGAAGAACATGCGGCGAGACCGGACGTGGACCCCGACACGCATAAAGCTCTTGAGGCAATGCGGATTGATGAAGACTGGCATCTGTCTTGGGTTTCAGAGAAATTGAAAGACCTTGAACAGAGCGAAGGGGCGGAAAAAGTAGCCGCGACCTTGGACCGGTATCGCAAGCTCGAAGCCGAAGCATTCACCGAAATGCTTGCAGATGAACAAAAGGCGTTGCAGGAAATCGCAGCGAGCAAGGAGTAGGGGCCCCCCATCGTTAAAAGCCGGGCCTCCTCATTTTGATTGGCCTGGAGCAAAGCTGCCAACAGCGTCCGGCGACCGACCTGGTTGAGAGAACCCTCACTTGGTCATATCATGCTGACAAACAATAGAGGCGCTCGATGAAATGGGAAGACATCCGTCGGCAATACGCAGGACAATGGGTCTTAATCGAATATCAACAACTCGATGAGCAGCTCAATGTCGTGGAAGGAGAGGTTGTGGCTCACTCTGCTGAGAAAGAGGAGATGTACAAATACCTCTTGCAAACCCAAGGGAAAAATATTGCGATCGAGTATGCAGGAGACTTTCCTCAAGACTTAGCTGCAATGCTTGACGCATGACCAGATATCCATTGGAGCGTGTCGGGAATCTTCTTGTCACAAAGGCTGCGGTCAGCGGTTCAGCAGGAGTTAAAGTCGTACGGCTGCTGATTGACACTGGCTCAGTGCACACCATCCTTCCGGTCGAAGTGCTTGAATCAATAGGGTGTAGTCCAGCTGTAAGCACGGAGCGCGTTCGGCTCATCACAGGGAGTGGCTACCTTATTGTCCCAAGAGTGCGAGTATTGTGGTTTCAATGTTTTGGTCGGCAGGAAAATGACATGACTATTGTCGCGCACACCCTGCCTTTTGGTATCCTGGTCGACGGGTTGTTAGGGATGGACTTTCTTCGACTCTTAAATGCTCGTCTGTTGATGACCGAAAGCATTATTGAACTACCTTGACCGATTCATTGCCGTGCCACGGGCAGCTTGCCGGTAAAATTAACACGAGTAAACAAGACAGCCGTAGTGCCTGGTGCATCATTGCGGCACGAAATTCTTCTGCCTAGATTTTGCGGGATGAAATTGTCCCGACGAAGATTGGTTCGAGAACTGCTTGATTGCGGAATGGATCTGTGAACATTGTATAAACAGGTTTATACTTTAACATTATGGAAAAGCGCAGATTACCTCAGCAGATGGCTGGCGACCCGATTGTGACTAAGAAGCTGTCCGAGACATTCCCTCCCCGGCGAGACCAGAGAACGCGCTTTGGGCCCTGGACGAAAGCAACTGATCTAGAATTATGGGCAGATTACTTGGACGCACGGGCACGGCTCCCCCAATTGGTTCGACGCCTAGTTCATGCCACTGTTAATTCTCTTGAAAAGATAGAATTCCCCGTCGGCGAAGGAATTCAGCGTCCCGGATGGGACGGCATTGTTGCGACCACCAATGGCAACGCTTTTGTCCCTTCGGGCCTAAGTGGCTGGGAAATAGGTGTTGACCGAGACCCAAGGAAAAAAGCGGAAGATGACTTCCAGAAGCGGAGTAAGAATCCTCTCGGTCTCAATCCGAGCGAGACCTGTTTCGTCTTCGTGACGTCGCGAAAATGGACGAACAAAATGGACTGGTGCGACGAGAAGAAAAAACTGAACATATGGAAAGACGTCCGGGTCTACGATTCTGCGAATCTAGAAGAATGGCTAGAAATAGCTCCTACGGTGGACGCATGGATCGCTCGACTTTTGGGCCACCGTCCTGACGGAGTCAGCGACATCGAAGAACATTGGGCCAACCTTTCTTCTTTGACTGAACCAAGCCTCAAGCCAGAAGTGTTTCTTACCTCGCGCGAAGAGGAAATCAAAAGTGTTGAGGAATGGCTGAAGAAATCACCCTCATCATTGGCGTTTGAAGCTCCGTCTCCGAATGAAGTCATCGATTTTATGGCCGCCTATATGGCCAGTCGCGAAGAATCGGAACGTGACAAGCTTGAGTCACGTATGGTGATTGTTGAAGGGAAAGAGGCGTGGCGTGTTCTCTGTACCGCAGCAAACTCATTGTTGCTGATTGCAAGTCCACATCTTTCGATCGATGCAGAGACGGTTGCTGAGGCGGTTCGTCAACGACATCGGGTGCTTCTTTGTTTTCCTCGTTTTGTTGGCAATCCTACTGACAAGCACGAGTTTTCTCGTCCGCACCGCCATGACCTGGAAAAGGCGTTGGTCTTGTCTAGTATAAGTGAAGAGAAGGCAAGTCGTCTCGCACAAGAAGCTGGCGGTAGCTTGACTATTTTGAAACGTCGCCTCAGCCGCTTCCCCAGCACTCGGCAACCTGAATGGAGCCAGCCGTCTTACGCACCAGACTTAGCGCCAATGCTCTTGGCCGGAGGATGGGATGATGCAATCTCCGGAGACCGAGATGTCGTTGCGAAGCTTGCTGACCGTTCATACGAAGAGGTGTTATCCACTGCCACGCGTTGGCTTACGAGTGAAGATCCGCCTCTGATCCGGTTCCTTACACATCGGAGCCTGGTATCGCATGAAGATGCGTGGGTGCTGTTAGCCCCATCCCTCACGAGGCAACACCTTGATCTCTTTGAAAAAGTTGCCATCGAAGTCTTAGGTGAGAATGATCCCCTCTATGATCTGCCGCCGAATGAACGATGGCGAGCGGGGCTGTCTGACAAACAGTTGAAATACTCCTACCAGCTGCGTAGCGGCGTTGCTGAGACTTTGGCGTTGCTTGGGACCAAATCGGATTCCAAATTGATTCAGGATGCCATTGAACCGGCAAGGCGTGCAGAACACGTGGTGCGGCGCTTATTGGAAAACAATGTAGCCTGGAAACAATGGGCGTCTTTGTCCAGTTATCTACCAGCTCTGGCTGAAGCTTCTCCTGAGGCATTCTTAGACGCGGTTGAATCTGATCTACGGAGTAAGAAACCCCAGCTTCCCCAACTTTTTGTAGATGCGGCTGCAGGTGACCCCTTGTTTTCGTCGTGTACACATGCCGGGCTGCTTTGGGCGTTTGAGACATTGGCCTGGGAGCCATCTCTTTTGAGTCGGGTCAGCTTGACTCTTGCCCATCTGGCACAGATTGTTCCTGAAGGACGTTGGGCCAAGCACCCAATTACCACGTTACAAGAGATATTCCTGTCGTGGCTTCCCAAGACGACGGCATCGGTTGAGCAACGGATCAAAATCCTGAAAACCTTAACGCAAAAAGTACCTGATATTGCCTGGCACTTATTACTTGATTTGCTTCCGACTGGTCACGGTATATCGATACCTACCAGTCGTCCTCGCTGGCGCGACTGGGTGCTGAACTGGTCACATAGAGTGACAAACGCGGAACATTGGAGACAGGTTGATGAGTGCGCTGATCTGTTGATCGATCTAGTCGACACGGATGTAGAACGCTGCGTACAATTGATCGAGAGGTTCGAGAATTTTCCTTTACCGGCTCAGGATCGTCTTATTGAGATTTTGAAAGCCTTTGACTTGAATATATTTGATACGCCCGCCCAGAAGCGCATTGCCGATGAACTTCGTGAAAAGATAAACAAGCATCGAAGTTTCCCTGAGGCTCGTTGGGTCCTTTCAGCTGAGAAGCTAAACAAGTTAGAGGCGCTCAAAGAACGATTCCAGCCGCAAGACCTCGTTGCTCGGCACTCGTGGCTTTTCACTATACACCCGGAGTTGGCGGGCGATTACAATCCCTCATGGGAACAGCGTGAGGTCAAGCTCTTTCAGTTACGCTATGAGGTTCTGAGTGAAATTTTTGCCTCCGAAGGGTTGCAAGGCGTATTCGTGCTTGTGGAGAAAGCTGAAGACTCAAATGTGGTTGGTCGCATTTTGGGGAAAGGTCCGCTGCTCGAAACAGATGCCTCGATACTCCCATTGCTTTTGATTTCTGAGAATCAAAAGATTGCAGACTTCGCTCTTGGGTATGGACAAGGGCGTTTCAAAGATGCGGGATGGAGATGGATTGAGCAGATTGATTTTACGCAATGGACACCGGAACAGGTTGGGCGGTTTTTGGCGTTTGTTCCAGACTTCGGACGCAGAACATGGGAATTAGTCGAACAACTAGGAGCAGAGGCGACGAAAGAATATTGGAGCCGGACCCATGGCCTCTATAGTAATGCGACGACTAAGGATGTTGAGAGTGCTGCCGCCATGCTCCTCAAATACAACCGTCCGCTTAAAGCAGTGGAAGTGCTTAGTGCGGCATTATATAAAAAATACGATGTCGATTCGTCGCTGTTAATGACCACGCTTGAAGCAGAGCTAAATCAACAAGAAAAAACCGTAGAAGCTCAGGGTAATATCCGCTATAAGATTCAGCAACTCTTCAGGAAGCTGCACTCTGATCCAAATGTGGACATTGAAAGGCTGGCTAGGCTCGAATGGAATTACCTTGGTCTTCTCGATGGGACTGAAGCATCGCCGAAGACATTGCATCAATTGTTACAAACACAACCGAAGTTTTTTGCTGACCTTCTTAGCGTAATCTATCGTTCCGACAAGGAACCGGAAGAATCGATTGAGGAGCCAACTGAAGCGCAAAAAGCGCGGGCACAGAATGCCTATCACCTTTTGAGAGAATGGAAGTCGGTACCGTGGAAGCGAGAAGATAACACGGTCGATGAACAAGAGATCTTGGCGTGGGTGACGGAGGCACGCAGACTTTGTCAAGAA
Source organism: uncultured Enterobacteriaceae bacterium (assembly GCA_964618735.1). Classification (GTDB taxonomy): domain Bacteria; phylum Desulfobacterota; class Binatia; order Bin18; family Bin18; genus SYOC01. Next base: position 8,486 of record CAZUFQ010000036.1, on the reverse strand, counting down.
AATGGTCGGTTAGTCATGTGTGACGGTAGAATTGGCGAAGTGATTGCCTATGCTCCGGCAGAAGCCGATAGGACGTGGCCCTGCGTTGCTGTTCGTGACGTCATCGACGAAGTTGATAGTGTAGATATGGCACGGGGGTTCGAGATCGGAATCTTTAATAAACATAGGGTGCATGGAAAATCATCAATTGAAGGTAGCAAGCAGGAGCGAGAACTTGCACGAGAATATACGTCTTACGCTGAAGCATGCGCTATCGAGTGGCCAACAACAGCCGCCGTATTAAGACGTGTCGCACGACAGTATGAAGAGGATGCGCGACGCGAAGACGAAAAAGCCCAAGAGCGCGCTTTGAGATGAGACCGCGACCTTGGGCTGTCCAAACGAAAAGAGAGTTACACCTTCTTCTTTTTCCGCGCGACGTAGTCAACCAGTAGATATTCGCCAAGATGGTCCGGTCTGGTGTAAAACGCCCGACCGCGGTTGATTTGCGTCATCTTGTCTACAAATGCTCGTAGGCTCGGGCTATCATCAAGCATGAAGGTGTTGATCGTGATCTTCCGCTGTGTGGCGCGCTCCACCTCCCGCAACGTCTCTTGCGCCGCGCGCATGCTGATGCCGCCGAATGAGAGCGGCCACTCGCAATACAATCTGCCGCGCGAGAAGTATGCAGTTGGTTGCCCATCTGTCACGACGATAATGTTTTGATTATGACTCGGATGCTTGTGGAGCAAGTCGCTGGCGAGACGTATGCCGTCTTGTAAATTCGTGAACGGGTCGCCCATGTTCCAACTTGCTTCAGGGAGATCTTTAATCTTCAGCTCCACCGCTCGTGTAAAGAAACCAACGACAGAAAAATAATCGCGTGGATAGCGGGTGCGCACCAGGCTCTCTAACGCCAGGGCAACTTTTTTGGCCGCGCCAAAACGGCCTTCCCAACTCATCGACCAGCTCATATCCAACAGAAGCACAGTCGAACTCGTCGTCGTATGATCCGTGTCAAAAATAGTGAAATCTTCCGGCCCTATCTTGATCGGTATGCTTATCCCGCGCAGCAGAGATTTTTTGAGCGTCCCAACCAGATCGAGATGCATAGGGTCGCCGTACTGATACATGCGGGTCTCGTCCAGTTTGATTTCGGCAATGCCCCGATGATCCGCGGCATGCGCCCCGTTGCGGTCGCGCAAAAGATTGGCGTAGATGTCCTGCAACGCCAATTGGCCGATGCGGCGCACGCCTTTGGGAGATAAGGCGAGACGGCCCTCTTTCTGAATCAGAAACCCCGCGTCTTGGAGCATCGAGCGCATCTGCTGCAAGTTTTCCAGATCTTGCCATGCGCCTTGACCCATGAGCTGTTGCAGCTCCTCCATGTCTATGTTGTCAAGACGACCGGAGAGCAGGTTCTGCTCCATCTGTTGGAGCTGCTGCATCTCGTCCATCAATTCCTTGGTCTGTTCGAAATCGAGCGATTCAGGACCGTTAAACAGGTCTTTGTAGCGCCGCTGAAAATCTTCCACCGAGCGAATATCATTGAACTCTTGCATGAGTTCGTCGAACGCGCGCTGTGCATCCATATCCTCAAACTCATAGCGCGAGAGCCTTTCGAGCTGATCGCTGAGGCGCTGAGGAAGGTTTTTGAGAAAATTTTCTTTCTCGTCGATGCCGGGCTTTTGTTGGCGGCGTTCGGCGAGCGTGTCTTTCTCTTGCTGAAGAATTTGCTGAAGACGCTCCTGTATTTCGTTGAGCGACTCTTTAAGATTGAACTCGCGAAAGCGTTTGCGCATTTCTTCGCGCAATTCGCGCACGAGGTCATCTAACCCTTTGAGCTTCCCGTCCTCGTTGTCCTCCTGCTCCACCCCTTGGCGCATCAGCATATCCATCGCTTGCTGCAAGTCGTCGGTATGCGACAAGTGCTCAGCGAGTTTTTCGAACACCTGATCGGCCGACAGCTGTACACGCTGTGAGCCGTCCCATCGGGAGTAGCGGATTGTGATCATGGATTATGCCCGGTACGTGTACCGTCCTCCCTCACGCTCTTTGTTGAGCTTCTGGTGTAAGTGAAGCCCTTCGAGAATGAATTCTGCCGCAGACGCAACTTGCGCCGGGTGATTTTCTTTGACGCCAAGCGCACGAACGGTCTCTCCCAAACCTGGAATGTTGCTGATATCTTCGAGATATTCCTTCGAGGACATGCTGTCTGACACTTTGACGCCCCAGCCGTTGGCAAAATAGGCGATGGCCGATTTGAGGGTGTCGAGCTTGACATACTGGTCAAACACTTTCAGCACCGCACGATTTGTGAGTCGCTCGATGATATCCTCTTCGCGCTTTTCTTCGCCCATGTATTCCAACTCGATTTTGCCGGCCGTCGAAGCAGAGAGTGCATGCAAGTCGCTGACGCGCGGAACGATCTCTTTTTCCCCGAGCCGTACGGCGCGTTTCTCGGCATTGCTTAACAGGCTTTCTAAATTGTTAATGGTGACCCGAACGCTGACGCCAGACGATTGGTTGATCTCGTTGGAGCTGCGCGCTTCCATAGTCAGTTGAGCGATGATCTCTTTCATGAACTGCGGAACGGCGATCGTCAGCTCTCCTCGCGGCAGGCGAGTCGCTTCCTGATCCATAATTGCAATTTCGTGACCGAGGGTGCGTGGATAATGCGTGCGAATCTGCACGTCAAAACGGTCCTTCAGTGGAGTGATGATGCGGCCACGGCTCGTATAGTCTTCTGGGTTGGCGCTGGCCACAAGTACGATGTCGAGCGGTAAGCGGATTTTGAATCCTTTGATCTGTACGTCTTTTTCTTCCATGAGGTTGAAGAGACCAACCTGTACTTTCTCGGTGAGATCAGGCAACTCGTTAATGGCAAAGACGCCGCGATTTGTGCGGGGAATCAGCCCATAGTGAATCGTTTCTTCATTCGCAAGATAACGCCCCTCTGCGACCTTGATCGGATCAACCTCGCCAATGAGGTCGGCGACCGCCACGTCCGGGGTAGCGAGCTTTTCTGCATAACGCTCGTCGCGCTCAAGCCAGCTGATCTCTAGCGCATCTCCTCGCTCTGCGAGCAAACGACGACCTAATGGTGTGATAGGAGAGAGAGGATGTTCCGGAATCTCAGCATCGCGAATGATTGGAACATATTCATCGAGTAGAGAGATTAAACTGCGAATGATGCGCGATTTTGCTTGGCCGCGTTCACCCAGAAACACAATATGGTGCCCCGCCAAAATCGCGTTTTCGATTTCTGGAATGACGGTGTTTTCATAGCCAATAATGCCGGGCAGCATTTGTTCTCTAGCCGCCAATTTGCGCAACAAATTCGCCCGCATTTCTTCGCGAACCGGAAAGACTTGGTAGCCTGATTTCTTGAGGTCTCCGACCGTGCGAACGTTTTCACGAAAGGCTTCATCGACTTTGATATTTTGCACAATGATACTCACTTTTACCGAGGACTTCCCTTCGCTGATTCAGAGGAGGGAGCAAAATAGGGGCGCAGCCGATCATAACTTTCCATCAGATGCTGCGGCATAACATGCACAGAGCCCACTACGGGCATAAAATTCGTGTCGCCTATCCAACGCGGCACTACGTGCCAGTGCAGATGGTCCGCCACGCCGGCGCCAGCACAAACGCCAAGGTTCATGCCGATATTGACTCCTTGTGGTCGAAGCGCGCTGTTGACCACCGCCACTGCTTTCTGCAGAAGCGCCATGAGATCGTGGAAGACGTCTTGGGGCAATGCAGTGAGCTGAGCAGTATGCTGGTGTGGCGCTATCAGCAGGTGGCCGTTGTTGTAAGGATATTTGTTGAGCATAACACGGGCATGTTGCGACACTCCCAACACAAGCGAGGCGCGCAGCATCGTCTCATCAGTTGTCGCCGTACAGAAGATACACTCGTGAGGTTTCTCTCCTTCGATGTACGCCATGCGCCAAGGCGCCCACAGCACTGCGACTCCGTGTTCTTCTCGAGCAGGCTCTTGCACAACTGGGGAGGTCACTCGTCGTCCTCGTCCTCAGTATCGTCGTCTCGTTCCAGGTCGTCCTCGTCCACCGGCTGACCATCGACGCGCAAGCGGAGTTCTTTCCCGACTTTGAAGAGCGGTACTTTTTTCTCGGCGACCGCCACGAGGTCGCCAGTTCTAGGATTCCGTCCTTCGCGCGCCGCGCGTTGTTTGACGATAAAGCTTCCGAAGCCGCGGATTTCGATGCGTTCTCCCTTAGCAAGCGCGTCAGTCATGCTGTCAAAGACGGCATTGACCATCACTTCGGCGTCTCGCCGAGAAAACCGCGGATACTGTTGCGCCACTTCCTCAATCAAGTCCCGTTTCGTCACAACTCAGCTTCCCTTCTCATGAAAGCCGGGGACCCAGGAAAAACATCCGCATTCCCGCGTCCCCTCCACTCATCATTTCTCCAAGCCAAAACGACAATAATTGCTGCCACCATGATTTCTTCCGCGTCTGCGCTTGCACGAGACGCGGCTCTCCAGAGATCCCGCCTGCTTTTGCCGCTAGAGTAATAGCGTCCTGGAAATCTCCTATTTGGTCAACCAGGCCCAGACGCTGCGCCTGGGCTCCGGAATACACACGCCCATCAGCGAGCTTCCGTACAACAGCTTCATCCATTTTACGTCCTACCGCAATTGCACTAATAAATTGCTGATGGACATCATCCAGCATATCTTTAAGGATCTGACGTTCTTCCTGGGTCATATCACGAATTGAAGAGCCAATATCCTTGTACGTCCCTGCTTTAATAACTGTGCCTTTGACACCCAGTTTTTCCAATAACCCTTGTACGTTGTACATGGTCCCCATAATGACGCCAATGGAGCCAGTAATCGTGCCGGGGTTCGCCACAATCGTACTACAAGCGCTTGCAACATAGTAACCGCCGGAAGCCGCTACTTCTCCGAGTGAAGCGATGAGAGGTTTCTTCTCTCGAAGTCTGAGCAGCTCACGATAAATTTCTTGTGAAGGCGTGACTGCGCCGCCTGGGGACTCGACGCGCAGAACGACGGCGCGGATCTGGTCAGATTTGCCGAACCGTCGGATGGCTTCAATTGTCTCTTGATCGCTATCTATAACCCCACGAATCTCGATTACGCCGACAGCTGCAGACCACAGCCCACCCTTCGCATCTTTCCCAAATGAGGTTAACAGCCAGGCGGTAAGAGCGAAGATGAGAAGAAATATACTAAGAATTCCGAGCCCTCGCCCGACTGCGCGTTGCTGCGGCACAATCATTCCTCCTTAGCTTTATGCTCCCCGACGTCCGCCTTTATCGTCTCGGTCATCTTTATCAAGGCGGAACTCTTCGGGCATAACATCTTCTAGGGAGAAGCGAGCTTCTTCTCGTTCTCTCTTCAAATATGACTCCATTTCCGCGCGTTCTTCGCTCCGCCGCAACGCTTTTACACTAAGCCCCATCTTATGCTCACGTGGATCGATGTGGATAACTTCCGCTTCCACCTCTTGTCCAACTTGAAAGAGCGAAGAAGGCTTTTCCACTCGTTCCGTCGAGAGTTGAGAAATGTGAATGAGCCCCTCGATCCCATCATCGACTTCCACAAAGACGCCAAAATCCGTAACGCTCGTCACCCGCCCTTTGATGCGGCTGCCAGTTGGATGGTGGAGCGACAGTGTGGTCCACGGGTCTGGCATTGCCTGCTTAATCCCCAACGATACGCGCTCATTCTCAACATCCACCCCAAGTACAAGCGCTTCAACTTCATCCCCCTTCTTAAAGAGTTCCGAGGGATGTTTGACCTTTTTCGTCCAGTGGAGATCCGAAATATGAGCAAGCCCGTCGATGCCTTCCCCCACTTCAACGAACACTCCAAAGTCGGTGATGCTCTTGATCTTGCCGCGAATACGGCTGCCAACCGGGTGGCTGGCGCGGACCACTTCCCAGGGATTCGGGCTGATCTGTTTGAGCCCCAGGGAGATGCGGCGATGATGCGGATCGATCTCCAGGATGATGACTTCAACTTCTTCTCCCACGGAAAGCAGTTTCGAAGGATGCGTGACGCGCTTGGTCCACGACATCTCAGAAACATGCAGCAACCCTTCCACTCCCTGTTCGATCTCGATGAAAGCGCCGTAATCCGCCAAGCTCACAACTTTGCCGCGTACATGCGAGCCCACTGCATAACGCTCAGTAACGGTGCTCCATGGGTCTGGCATCAGCTGTTTGAGTCCCAAAGACACGCGTTCACGTTCGGCGTCAAATTTGAGTACAACGACTTGGATCTTGGCGCTGACAGTGAGTATTTCTGAGGGGTGTCCGATCCGGCCCCATGACATATCAGTAATATGCAGCAGGCCATCGATGCCACCGAGGTCAACAAACGCGCCGTAGTCGGTGATATTCTTGACCGTGCCTTCAAGAATGACACCTTCTTCCAACAATCGGAGCGTTTCATCGCGGAGGGAGTCTCGTTCTAATTCTAGAATCGCCCTGCGGGAGACCACGACATTCGCACGTGCACGATTGTATTTGAGCACGGCAAACTTGCCGCGCTTGCCAACGAAACGATCAAGGTCACGTACGGGGCGCAGATCAACATGAGAGCCAGGGAGAAAAGCGGCGACACCGATATCGACTTTGAGCCCGCCTTTGACCTTACCAACGATGTGGCCCTCTATCGGTGTCTTGTTGGTATAGGCGTTTTCAATTTCGCGCCACACACGGAATTGCTCCGCTTTTGCTCTGGACAGGACGATGCCTTCCTGTTCGGCATCCGCTGCGTCAAAATAGACTTCAATTTCATCTCCTTCGTTGACCGCTAAGCGGCCATCACGAGTACGAAACTCATGCAGAGGGATATGTCCTTCGGATTTGTAGCCGATGTCTACGGTGACAAATTCGGGGCCGATTTTGACGACGCGACCGCGTACGATTTCTCCAGGTTTAACCGTGCGCTCGCTCTCTTCGAGCATGCGCATGAAATTCTCTTCCATGCCGCCGCCCTGGTTTGATGTTGGTGTTTGAGGAAAATCTAAATTGTCCTGTTCCATTCTCCGGTTTACCCCCTAGAGTTCTCCCTGATCATCGCCTTTCCATACCCTCCTCCTCTTCAGGTTGCAAGAGCTGCGGTTTCTCCTTTTTCCTTTTTCCATCAGCACTTGCGTGCCGACTCGACCGTGCGCATCATCAACGCCACCACTTCTGCTAGCGTCAGCGTCGTAGTGTCGATTACCACTGCGTCCACTGCTCGCTGCAGCGGTGCATGAGCGCGACTACTATCGCGTTGGTCTCGCTCCGCCATCTCTTGGATCGTCGTTTGCAGTTCCGTTGACATACCTTGTCTTTGTAACTCTGCGTAACGTCGACGTCCCCGCACCTCAGACGAGGCATCAAGGTAAAATTTTATATCGGCTTCGGGAAAGACTACCGTGCCAATATCCCGACCTTCCATTACCACTCCCCCTCCTGCCCCGAGCTCACGTTGCAGTGAAAGCAACTGCTGGCGTACGAGAGGATGGGCTGACACTTTTGAAGCCAGCTGACTCACTTCGGGTTGACGAATGTCCGTTGTAATGTCCCGTTCCTTAAGAAGAATACGTACGCCGTTCGTTTCCGGCAGGAACTGTAACGGTAAATTCGCGCATAAATCCGCTAACCGTTCGGCATCATCTGCAGACACCTTTTTTTCCAGGGCCAGCAGACCAACAATGCGATACAAAGCGCCTGTATCAACATAGCGATACGCAAGACGCTCAGCGAGCAAACGGCTCGACGAACTTTTCCCTGCACCCGAGGGTCCGTCTACGGCAATGATCAGGCCAGCATTCATGGGTTTTTGGTGATCGATCCGGTGAGATCTCGCAACAGGCTATAAAAGCCGGGAAACGAGATGTCCACGCATGATGTCCCTTCTAGCACTATCTCCCCTGTTCCGGCTAGTCCTGCGATTGTTAACGCCATGGCGATGCGATGATCGCCAAAGCTTTGCGTTCTCCCACCGCCGATTGATCCTCCTTCAATAATCAGTCCATCGGGCAATTCAGATACGCGAACGCCAAGAGCGTCTAACCCGACCGCCAATGCATGGAGACGGTCGCTCTCCTTTACGCGCAGCTCTTGTGCTCCACGAATCGTCGTCACGCCTTGCGCTACGGCAGCGGCCATAGCGATAATAGGAATCTCATCAATCGCTCGTACCACCAGTGCCTCACTGAATTCAACCCCTTTGAGAGGGCTAGAGCGCACGAGCAGGTCGCCCACTGGTTCGCCGCAAACCTCACGCTCATTCAACCATAGGATCGTTCCACCCATAATGCGAAACACATCGAGCACGCCGGTTCGTGTCGGATTCAATCCGACCTCGCGGATATAGAGTTCAGAACCAGGAACCATAAGCGCCGCACCGATAAAGAAAGCAGCGGATGAGAGATCTCCAGGAACTTCTATGTCACAAGCGTGCACCTCCTGGCCGCCCGCGACCGTGACTTCTGTCCCATGCACGTCCACGTGGACGCC
>CAZUFQ010000035.1:0-16055 GCA_964618735.1 uncultured Enterobacteriaceae bacterium | reverse complement strand
TTGAGGGCAAGGGACTTGCACCCTTTCTGTTTCACGTCTGTACCGGCGTGCCATCTGCATATCTCACCATCGCACGGGGACCACAGATTGTTCCCCGGCTCTCATGTCTGATTGCCAAGGCTTCTTCCATGCCGTGCAGCGCAATGTTCGCCAGCAGGGGGCTCGCCACACCACCTTGTGGAGTTCCCGCTTCGGTCGTGTGAAAGACTCCATTGTCTACATATCCCGCTTTCAGCCATTGGCGAATCAGTTCCCTTCCAGGGACTGGTCCTATGACGTCCAGCAAGGCTTGATGGTCAATGTTGTCAAAACACCCAGTGATGTCAGCATCTACCACCCACTTCTTCCGTTTGTTCGGTCGAGCGATGCTGTAGATTTTCCCGATGGCATCATGGCATCCTCTGCCTGGACGAAATCCGTAGCTACTCCCCTCGAATCGGGCTTCCCAGCTCGGTTCGAGGACATTGGTGACTTTTGCCTGCAGGCAGCGGTCAAGAATAGTTGGGATTCCTAAAGGGCGAAGTTTGCCTCTGGCTTTTGGTATATACACTCGGCGCACTGGTTTCGCATGCCAGGGTTGTAAGGTAGTCAAGCGATCGACCAATTGTCCCCTGGCTGCTGGTGTTTTCACCACCAGTTTATCTACGCCAGCCGTCGTTCTGCCTTGATTCACCTGCGTGACTCTTCTCACACTGAGAAGAGTGGTCGCATAGCTTCGCAGCATGAGTTTCTGGAGCGAGCGAACTGTCTTCCAGTTGCCCGTTTGTGTTGCCCGAAAGATACGCTGTCTCAGGTTACGGACCTGCCGATTGACTTTGCGCCAGTTGACGCTAGTCCAGTCGGTGGGCCTCGTGGTTCCGTTTGCATGATAGATATCAGGCATCTAACTTTTCCCTCGATAGGTAACCGTTACCTCGTTCTTTGGGTGATTCACCAAGTCCACGTCAGCACTCTTTCAGGTTCGGCATCGCCGTATCCAGCCGGTTATTATTTCCCGTTGCCTTTCGGCTGCTGGCTTTCGCTTCTTGGACTTTCCTCTTCCCACTGAGGAATTCTGCCGCCTTCACAGTTGGCTTACTGGTTGTCCCAGACCTCATTGGGGTTCCCATGTTCCGCACTTTGGAGCTACGACCGGGGTGGGCGTCCTCTGTACTCCGGGGTCTTGGTATCCTTCTGTTTACGCTCAGCGCGTTACACACGATCCAGAGTGTCGAAGTCCCTGGTTCTTGACCCATCCTCGCCGTGTAAACCATCATTCCGGTGATTACCCGTCACGGAGCCTCGATAAGGATTCATTTATATTCACCCGTCCGGCCTTCCCCTAGCCCGGTTCTTCCCGATGGTTGGGAGTCGCCTTAGGCATTACCTCTAGCTTCGCACCCCACCGTTACCGGCGACGCACGTATAGATTGGGGACTGACTTGGATACTAGTCAGGATAGTCATCTATCACTCCATAAGAGCGACTTCATGTCGCAGTTCGACAATTCGGGAGTGTAGCGCAGGATGAATTGCAGAAGTTTGATTTACTTTGTTCTTATTCTGAGGGTTTGCTCACTTCCTTCAGCGCTGCAGCCCGCTAGAGCAGCCAGACGTACGCCAAGGCTGATTCCACCGTCACCGGTAATAGGGGGACCCCAACATACCTGACAACACTACGCTAACCACGATCACCGCAACCAGACTAGACCTGGCCGTTGGGACGTGGACCTTCAGTTTCATACCTAGCGCCCTTCTTCACGAGGGAAGAGCAGCTAGCAGGGCCGGCGCCGGTATGGTCGGCGACTCTACCGCTGTCCACGGAGTCGTTTCTCTTGAGTAAACTATAAGAGATCTCCGTTTCGCGCCGCTGGACGTAGACTTGAAGGCCAGGGCTTGCTGATCGCGTATCGGATCTGAGAAGTGGAGAAGTCCGGCTTAAGCGTAGGAGTATAGGACCGTCCGTCCGATCGAACTGTCTTCGTGCAGATTGACCTGCTCCGCTCTCCTAGGCGCACGATAGAAGACAGCCCGCCGTCAGATGTGGCGGGCTGCCGTGTAAGGGGACAAGATGCACGCCTAGGCAACTCTCCGTCCACTCTGATCAGGATGGAGTTGAAAGTCTGGGTAGCCAAGGGTGCCCATTTCTGGGGCGTCGAGCCCTTCAAGTTCCGTTTCCTCGCTAACGCGGATCGGTGTGATCAGATCACTTATCTTGAACCACACGTACGCCATAACAAAACCGAATACCGCTACCACCGCACAGTCGATGACTTGCATGATGAATTGAGAGAAGTCGCCATACAGGAGCCCGCGCACACCGTCAGAGCCATAAAGTTTCACCATCTCCTCGCGCACGACCCCGTTCCAGCCGGCGCCGTACTCGCCAGTGGCGAAGATGCCCACTGAAAGCACGCCCCACAAGCCATTTACTCCATGCACAGAAATGGCGCCAACGGGATCGTCAATACCGCGCGCCTCCCAGAAAAAGACACTGAAGACGACCAAGACCCCGGCGACGAAACCGATGATCGCTGCGCCCATCGGATTGACGAAGGCGCATGGCGCCGTGATCGCCACGAGCCCCGCTAACATACCGTTGCACAGCATTGTGGGGTCGGGCTTGAGACCCTTAAGGCTCAGCGCGAGATGGGCGCCGATTGATGAGGTAGCGCTAGCGAGCATCGTATTGACAACGACAAAACTGATGCGGAGGTCGGTCCCTGCCAACGTCGAGCCTGGGTTGAAGCCGAACCAACCGAACGCGAGGATAAAGGTGCCGAGCACAACCATTGGTACGTTATGTCCTGGCATGGCTTGAGGTCTGCCGCGGGAGTCGGAATTCCCGATGCGCGCTCCGATGACCATTGCTCCAGCAAGTGCAATGACTCCACCCATCGCATGCACGACGCCCGAGCCGGCAAAGTCGACTGCGCCATGGCCAAGACCCCAATTGATGCCGCCTTGGGCCAGCCAGCCGCCGCCCCATACCCAGTTCGCGTACATACAGTATGGCAGTGAGATCCAGAGGCCATAGATGCAGAAATTCTTCCATGCCCAACGCTCCGCCATCGCGCCCGTCGGAATTGTGGCAGTGGTGTCCATGAACACCATCATGAAGAAAAAGAGCACCATTACGGCTACGTCATTGACCGCGCCGCTGAGGAAGAAGCCCTTTGTTCCCAACAGCCCGTACGTGTACGCTCCTGTCGCATTGCCTGCGGCGTCAATTGCAGCTCCGATGCCGATACCGCCATTCAAAACGGACAATCCTGGACCGAGGGATGGATACCATCCTGGCGGCACAGGCCCATTCCACCAGTTACCCCACCCAATAGCGAAGCCGTAGACCCAGAAACCGAAAGCGCCGAGCGGGTAGATCATGAAGTTCATAGCAGACGTATGCGACGCGTTCTTCGCCCGGCACAGGCCTGTCTCTACAAACATAAATCCAGCTTGCATGAACATCACTAGGAAGCCTGCGACTAGAGCCCACACGTAATTGATCGAAAACAGATTGTGGGCAATGCGATCATACAGATCTGTTGGTGAGAGCGAACTCGGCACGTCACCTTTGCTGTCTCCTGCTGGCGTCGCCCACACCCCAGACGCTCCACCTGTCGGATCTGGCCATGTCGGCTTTTGAGCGTCCGCGTTTGTTGCGGTGAAATATGACGGTAGCTGTGGCGGTTGATCTTCTGCACGCGCTACTCCTAGGTGCGCCATGGCAAGAAGCAAGAGTAGGAACAGAATATGTAACCGATATGTTTTTCTCCGTAGAATCTTCATACAATTATCCCTCAAATCTCCTGTCGTTCCTTAAATTGTAGTATGTCAAGTAAGTATGGATACCGTTTTTGCCTGTCCAGGTGCGTACTACTCGGCACGGTGGTACTGCCGACTCCTGCTATTTCACTATATACGGCGGAGACACTTGCGGCTCTCTGAGGAAGGCGTGAGTACAAGCGTCGTAGATGAGATTAAGAATGGGGGATCATCTGGAGCCGTAGAAGGTAAGAGTTTGCGGGGAACAAACCGGCGCACGGGAACAACAGGAACTATCTGTGTATGCTGAAGATGGTCTTCATCTCCTCGCGGCCTTCCTCCCAGGAATGCAACCATATGAAGGAGCATTAGTTTGTGCTTACTTTGATTCTCCCGTGGCCCGCTAGGCTCTTCCGAGAGGAAGGACGTCGCTTCTTCGAAGGCGTCAATCGCGCTTGCAAGCGACTGGGCAAAAACGGGGGAGGAGAAGAACGCAGAAGGGTCTGGCGCGGGCCAGGCGCATGCGGCCGGTAGAAGAATCACGGCGAGCGAGAACCAGATGAAGTGCAAAAACTGCAGGCGCCACACGAAAGCGTCTCTCCTCCTAAGGCTACTCTTCTGAGCGACCAAGCAAAGATTTTATTAGCCCCACCTCCATCAACACATACCCAAGACAAACCTGCTCAAGAGTAGCGGCTGAAGAGGTGAGCAAATGTCGCGCCACATTAAGCGGGCAAAAAAATCTGGAAAAACTCATGCTTTATTCCTAATCACACCAGAGGTTTGCATGAAAAAGTATCAGCATCGTTGATTTTCTTGCCCGGATACTAGGCATTCATTAGGCATAGATATTAGAAGCGAATCTCCACCCTTCAGGCAGTAAGAAGCTGAAAGGAAACCAACAGCGCCATTCTCTTTTGTAGAAGAGCACGCTTCGTTCAGGAGGAACATTCTTTGCGCCCGGGCAAGCCCTGTGCTTTTTCTTGTGCTAGGGTTGCCGCAACAGAGGTTAAGGAGGCTTTCGTATGAGAGAAACAGTGATCGTTTCCGCCGCCCGGACCGGCATCGGTAAGGCGTTTCGAGGCAGCCTGAACAAAACTCACGGCGCCACTATCACCGCTCATGTGATTAAACATGCGGTCGAACGCTCAAAAGTTGATCCGGCGGAGGTCGAGGATGTCGTCATCGGCTGTGGCCTCCCCGAAGGCGCCACTGGCCACAACATCGCCCGCGTCGCGGCGCTTCGCGCGGGATTGCCCAATACTACGGCTGGCGTCACTGTCAACCGTTACTGTTCGTCAGGACTCCAGGCTATTAGTTTTGCCGCACAACGAATTATGGCTGGCGACGCCGACGTGATGGTCGCTGGCGGCGTGGAATCTATTAGCCTTGTGCAAAATGTCCTCAACATCAACAGTTTCGTCGAAGAATGGATGCACGAGCATATCAAGTCCGTCTATTATCCCATGCTATCAACTGCAGAAATCGTGGCCCAACGTTATCATGTATCGCGTGAAGCACAGGATGAGTATGCGTTGATCAGCCAGCAACGCACGGCAGCGGCGCAAGCTGCTGACAAATTTAAAGACGAAATCGTTCCCTTTACGACCAGGATGGAAGTTGTAGACAAAGCCACGGGGAAAACTTCTTTACAAGAAGTCACACTGACCCGCGACGAAGGAAATCGTCCAGATACGACGGCTGAAAAGTTAGCCGCCCTTCCTTCTGTTACACAGGGAAGCATCACAGCGGGAAATTCCAGCCAGCTGTCAGACGGAGCCGCTGCCTGCGTGCTAGTGGAGGCGAGCGTCGCTGCAAAAAAAGGGCTGCAACCAATGGGCGTCTATCGCGGCCTGGTCGCCACAGGCTGCGAACCTGACGAGATGGGCATCGGTCCCGTTTTCGCCGTCCCCAAGTTGCTTCAACGCCATGGTCTGAAAATGGACGACATCGGCTTGTGGGAACTGAACGAAGCGTTTGCCGTACAGACGGTGTTCTGTCGCGATCGGCTGGGCCTTCCAATGGAGCGCTTGAATGTCAACGGCGGCGCCATTTCCATTGGTCACCCTTACGGCATGAGCGGGACACGCATGGTCGCACACGCGCTGGCGGAAGGCAAACGACGCGGTGTGAAGTATGTCGTCGCCACGATGTGCGTCGGCGGAGGCATGGGTGTGGCCGGTCTGTTCGAGATTATTTAACACTGTCGAAATTCGCTCTAGTACTCTATCAATACTCCAAGACATAGTCCTCCTCGTTCCTAGTGCAGGTTCAGTATACCTCTTGGGGAATACCGCTGTAGGGGGCCGATTCATCGGACCCACCCAAGGGCTTGATCAATCAAGCCCCTACCCCTGCCTTGGCCGAATCGAGGCGCACCATATTCCCCAACCGGTTTCCTGCAGATGCACTAGGCAGAGCCCGGGAACGAGATTGCCAACTTACGCCTATCTCGCACTTTGGTTAGGCTCCTCCAAGAAGAGGGCGGGGTCGATCTGCTTTTCCTTTCTTCTTTCTTCCGTAAACTTGCAGTCACTTCATCGCGCTCGGTACAATTGACAATAGAGGTCAGACACAACGGCCTGCATACACCCTCTTAGAGCAAGGAGTTTTGCAGATGAAAACAGCGGCAGAGAAGCGAGAATTTACCCGCGTTCCTATTCACCTCAATGTCGAATTCAGCTCTCCGCAACGAGGGACGAGTAGCGCTTGCGAACTCAGAGATGTAAGTATGAACGGGTTATATATACACTGTGACGATCCCTTACCGATCGGCTCGGACTGTAAGATTGCAGTAATCTTAGGCGGTGAAGAAGCTCCCATCCGTATTGAGGTGAATGGTAAAATCGCCCGTGTTGACGCCGACGGCATGGGAATGGAAATTACCGAGATTATCGGAATTGAAAGTTTTGCACATCTACGGAATCTCGTGCTCTACAATGCTTCTAATGTTGACCAAGTTGAGCAGGAATTCCATGAACATATCGGGATTAAGCGCAAGCACTAATCCATAACGGGCGTTCGCCCGAACGCCCAGCTCTTCATCGAACTTTTCGGCGTCCGCTTCAGAGCGTTGAGACGACAGGGCAACTTAAAGACTGAGTTGTTCGTGCAGCTCCCAACGATTCCTGATGCTCGTCTTTTTCACGTCCCGACTGCCTTTCGAGATTTGAAACAAATTCCGCTCGTTCACCTCCAGGCAAGACAGCTTTCCGCCGTACACCAGGCCGGTATCAATGCCAATCTTGTAAGGCAAATCAAATAACACCTCTCGATGCGGGGTGTGACCAAAAACAATGGTGTACGGGAAGTTATGTGGTTGCAAAATAAACTCTTGCCGAATCCAGAGACGTTCTTCCTCAGTTTGCTTGTCAAAGGGACGTAAAGGGTTCAATCCGGCATGGACACATAAGGCTTCACCTTCGGCGTATATGCTTTCCAAGGCGCAGTAAAAGTCGAGATGGACTTGGGGTAATTCAGCCGCAGCATCCTTGCCAACCGCCGATCGCGATAAACCGTAGCTCTTCATGGTAGGAGCTCCACCGTTAAAAAGAAATGTTTCCCCATATCTTCCAGGCAATCCCAAGAAGTCAAGAAACATATCCTCATGATTGCCTTTGAGGAAAGTGAGTTGACAAACCGCATCAGCTTTCATGCACAGGAGGAAGTCTACCACCGCCCGGGCGTCCGGTCCGCGATCAATATAATCTCCTAAAAACACCACTCGGTCTTCACGCTGCAGCGCGAGAGACGTCAACAGCGTCTCAAGTTCTTGTGGACAGGCGTGAATATCACCAACAATGAAAAAACGAGCACCCATGACCATTCAGTATCCTCTTATCTTCCTTTATACACGGGTTCACGTTTCTCAAGAAAGGCGGTGATGCCTTCCTTCACGTCTTCCGTCCGACCGAGCTGGCGTTGCTTGTCCATTTCCCAGGTCAAGACGGTATCCAGAGTGCTCCCCAACGCAAGATGCATGGATTCTTTAATCGCCGCCAGCGCTAAGGGCGCATTCTTTGCCAAACGTTCAGCATAGTCCGCCACTTGCGTGCGGAATGCCTCCGCCGGAATGACCCGATTTACCAGGCCGAGACGAAACGCCTCTTCGGCGTCGATCATTTCACCAGTCAGCGCCATCTCCATACCGCGCAAGCCCGCAAGACGCGGCAAAAAGTAACTTGCTCCCCCATCAACAGTCAAGCCGCGCTTCACAAAAATGAGGGAGAATCTCGCCGTGTTAGAGGCAAGACGCACGTCCGAAGCGAGAGCCAATGAACATCCATAACCGGCAGCCGCTCCACCGACCGCAGCAATAACGGGTTTGGGGAGGTTCCACACTGCGCGAATGGCCGCATTAAACCCTGCTTCGAGCAGGTCCTCTCCTTCTGGCGATTGAGATTCACGCGCAGCGCGTAAATCCGCTCCGGAAGAAAATGCGCTTCCAGCTCCAGTCAGGACCACAACGCGAGTTTCCTCATCTTTGCCGCTGTCAAGGATCGCATCTCTCAGAGTCAAGATTGTTTCACGGTCGAACGCGTTGTGGCGCTCAGGACGGTTAATAGTAATCCAACGGACGTGTGCTTGTCTCTCGCTTAAGACGACACCACTCATTCGGCATCTCCTTCAGGACCGCAGTAAAAACGGCGGCAACCTCCGCTTGCAAGTACGAGGTTACTTGAGACACAGAGACTGCAGCGCCCGCTTCCTGTTGCAAACTGGTGACCTCAATGTCTCTTAACCCGCACGGGCTAATAAAAGAGAACGGTTGTAGATCCACGTTGACATTCAAGGCGCAGCCGTGCAAGGACACGCCACGACGGATGGCGACGCCCACAGCCCCCAGCTTTCTCTGTCCGACCCAAGCACCAGGGAGCCCCTCTCGACGCGTCGCCGCGACTCCACACTGCAGGCTCACTCGACATAACACGTCTTCAAGTCCAGCCACGAACTTCCGCACTCCAATACGGCGCAACAGCGAAGAAAAAATCGGATACGCAACGACCTGCCCCGGCCCGTGATAGGTCGCCCCTCCCCCACGTTCGGTTTCCACCACGGCAATGCCTCGTTTTTGCAGCTCAAGTGGAGGGAGCAGGATATGCTCGGGCATGCGGCGGTAGCCAAGGGTAATAACGGGAAAATGCTCTGTCAGCAACAGCATATTAAGATTACCGCCGCTTTGTTGACAGCGCGCGTGCAGGGCATATTGCAACTGTAACGCGCGCCGATAATCACAGAGGCCAAGCTGAGCTGTATGAATCACCACACCGCGACTCCCCTGGTCGATATAATCACAGATCTTTCGTTCTGCAATTGCGCAGTAACCGTGGTTGTCCATTAAGAGCAGCTGGGCTACGGTTCCTCCATGCTTCGGGCGCACGTACTCTATAAAAGTCGCTTGTTCGTGACAGGCGCTGCACTCATCATTTTGGGCCTCGGGAATTATCTCGCGGCCGACTCCAAAGTCGCACATTATCAAGGACTCGTGTCTGAGCTTGCGCCCCAGATCCCTCATTCACAGCCATTCTTACTGCGCGAAGAAGGGAAGCCCTTCCCTAGTGAAACCTGGGAACGCTGGGAAATCGCCCGCGCAAAGTTGGATTATTACTACATCGTCCTCAGTGGAGGCCGCCTGATGATCAGTGTCGGCATGGTGTGCACAGTGCTTGCGCTCATTAAACTGCGTCGTCGACGCCCACAACCTGCCTTGATTTAACACACTTATCAGCAAGCAAAAAGCAATATCACGAAAAAGTGATATTGGCAGGCGAACCTGGTTGACTTTACGGGGCTGCTCCACTAATACTCGGGCAGGTTTGCACAGACGGGGGAAATGGAGTGCGCGCTCACACTGCTGCGATTCTCGATAAGGCGTTAGCTGATAAAGTCCTCTCCGTTGAGGATGGGTACGACCTGCAGCGCTGCATGGACGAGGAAGTCCCTGCCCTCCTAGCTGCAGCTGGCGCACTGCGCGACCGCCACAAAGGAAAGACCGTCACCTATTCTCGCAAAGTGTTCTTGCCGGTCACGAACCTTTGTCGTGACCGCTGCTCGTACTGTACGTTCCGGAAGGACCCCCGTGACCCCGAGGCGTGGACCATGTCGCCGACGGAAATCCATGAATGGCTTGACCGCGCGCGCAGTCTCGGCTGTAAAGAAGCGCTCATGTGTCTGGGGGACAAACCCGAGCTGGCCTACAGTTCGTATCGGAAAACCTTAGCAGGCTTTGGTCATACCACGACGACAAACTATGTGTATCAAGCGTGTGAAATCGCCCTGGGCTATGGCGTCTTGCCGCATACGAATGCTGGGGTCCTGACAGCCGAGGAAATGAAACTGCTCAAAAATGTCAATGTAAGCTTGGGACTTATGCTGGAGAACATCAGCCCGCGTTTGCGAGAGCGAGGCATGGCCCATTTTTCTGCGCCGGATAAAGACCCCGCTGTCCGCGTGCGCATGATTCGCGAAGCTGGAGAGTTGGCGATTCCCTTTACTACCGGCATCTTAATAGGCATTGGCGAGACACTGGAAGAGCGCGTCGATAGCCTCATCGCCATTCGTGACTTGCACCAAGAACACGGACACATTCAAGAAGTCATCGTGCAAAATTTTCGCGCGAAACCGCGCACGCGCATGGCCTCGGCGCCGGAGCCGGAAAGTCTCGATATGGCGAAGACCGTGGCGGTGGCGCGCCTCGTACTCGGCGGATGCATGAACCTGCAGGCCCCGCCGAACCTGAGCCCGGATGACCACAAACTGTTGCTGCGTGCGGGCATCAACGACTGGGGCGGCATTTCGCCCATCACCAAAGATTACGTCAATCCGGAAGCCGCATGGCCGCACATTGATGCGCTCGCACGGACCTGCAGCGAAGAAGGGTTTACCCTGCGCGAACGGCTCGCCATTTATCCGGAGTACATCAATCAACCAGACTTCCTGTTACCTGCTCTGCGCCCACGCACCGAAGAGTTGCAAGCGCAGGTGACCGCCTAACAAGCATCTGCGAGAGACCACAAACAGCTCTAGACAAAGTTGAAAACAACACAAAGGAGATTCAGCCGTGGCAACCAATGGGCTTGCTGCCATCCTTGAACATATCGACCCCCAAGTCAGCACAATTCTACATCGCGCTCTCGATGGAGAGGAAGTTTCTTGGAGCGAAGGATTACGGCTGTGCGTGACGAACGGCCTAGATCTCCAGGCCATGTGTTTAGTCGCAGACGAAATGCGGCGCCGGCAGGTGGGCGAAGTCGTCACCTATGTTGTCAATCGCAACATCAATTTCACCAATGTCTGCATCAAGCACTGCACCTTCTGCGCGTTCAGCCGGGAATATCGCGAAGAAGCGGGCTATTTTCTCCCCGTGGAAGAAGTGATCCGCCGTGCGCAAGAAGCGGTCGATATGGGCGCGACGGAAGTCTGCATGCAAGCAGGACTGCCGCCGAAGATGGACGGACGGCTGTATATTGACCTCACCCGCGCCGTTAAAAAGGTGCTGCCGGATCTCCACGTGCACGCCTTTTCTCCTGAAGAGGTGCAATATGGGGCCATCCGCACCGGCGTCTCCATTCTGCAATACCTGAAAGAACTCAAAGAGGCGGGCCTCGGGACGCTACCGGGCACGTCGGCGGAAGTGCTCGATCAGGAGATTCGCGACGTCATCGCCCCAGGGCGTATTTCAGTGCAGCACTGGATTGAAGTCATCACCTCGGCGCATAGTCTTGGCATTCCGACCACGTCAACGATCATGTACGGCCATATCGAGACCCCGACCCACTGGGTGAAGCACATGAATTTGCTGCGCGACATTCAGAAGGAGACCGGCGGGTTCACCGAATTTGTCCCGTTGTCGCTCATTCACCAAGAAGCGCCGATGTATCAACGCAAACTGGTGAAGAATGTCCGCCAAGGCGCTACCGGCGCAGAAGTCGTGAAAATGCATGCGGTGGCGCGCCTCATGCTCGGCCCCACGTTCAGGAACATTCAAGCGTCCTGGGTCAAAGAAGGACCAAAACTTTCCCAATATCTCTTGGCCTGCGGCGCCAATGATCTGGGCGGCACGCTGATCAATGAAAGTATTTCCACCTCCGCTGGGGCCCAGTATGGGCAACTCGTGCCTCCGAAGGAGCTGCGCCGTTTGATCCGCGACCTGGGGCGCACTCCGGCGGAACGGACGACCACGTACCAGTTGCGCAAAGTCTACAGCGGCGACGATGAAGAATTGAGCCCACTTGACTTAATAGAAAACCCGGATGAGCGCTTCGGCTCCTATCGGAAATTGGCGGCGTCCTCGCAGTTTCGTTACGTGCATCCCTTTGAACGAGACAAGCAACCGACGTCGCACTAACTCCTCATACTCTTCCCCTTCGAGGGAAAAGGTGAACTAGACGAAAAGGGGCGGAGATGGCGTCGTCGTTGTATGAACTGAGCGTCACAGCTCTGGCTGGAGGCGTGGGAGCGGCGCGCTTTCTGCGCGGCCTCGTACGAGTGATCGACCCCGCTAAACTGACGGTCATTGTCAACACGGGAGATGACGACGAGTTTTTCGGCCTCTCGATCTCCCCAGATCTCGACACGGTCAGCTATACGTTGGCTGGCGCGGTGGACCACGGCAAAGGGTGGGGTCTCCCGGAAGAAACGTTTCGTTGTCTCTCCGCGCTCAATCGGTATTATCCCTCTGGGACCTGGTTTGGTTTAGGAGACGCCGATCTCGCTACACATCTGTTCCGCACCCAACTGCTCCACCAAGGAAAAACTCTCAGCGAAGCCACCGCTGCGATTACACGCGCTTGGGGCGTACAGTCAACACTTTTGCCAATGAGCAACGACCCGGTGCGCACGATTGTGCACACGGAAGCAGGCGCCCTGCCCTTCCAAGAATATTTTGTCAAACACCGCGCGGAAGGATCAGTTAACAAAGTAGAACTCATCGGCAGCGCCACAGCCGCAGCGGCTCCAGGAGTCTGCGAAGCGCTACGCGGGGCCGACCTCATCATTCTTCCCCCCAGTAATCCAATCGTCAGTATTGGCCCGATTCTCGCGCTGCCGGGGGTACGCGAGGCGCTACGAGAAAGCCAGGCGCCAGTTGTCGCGGTCAGTCCGTTAGTCGCGGGAAAACCCATCAAGGGTCCGGCGGATCGCCTGCTCGGCGGACTCGGCGTCGAAGTCTCGGTCATAGGGGTGGCGGGGCTGTATCAAGATTTTCTCGACACCTTTGTCATTGATGTACAGGACGAGTCACAACGTGGTCCTCTCGAGCAGCACGGGTTCAACGTCATCGTCGCGAACACTATTATGACTGATATGGATAAGTCAGTCGCATTGGCGCGAACAATTTTAGAGTATCACCATCGGCGGGTGCGAAAAGAAGGGAAACGGTGAAAAGGACACAAAGAAAATTTCTCCTTTTTGCCTTTTGTTTTTTCCGCGCCACCTCTCACAAATTCACAATAGGTAATTTATGAACAGCATTTCCATCATCCCCATTCCTGGCATTCCACAGATCCACCCTGGCGATGATCTCACTGCGCTCATTCTTGACGCGATAGACAAAGCAAAAATCGGCGTCGAGAATGGCGACATCCTCGTGCTGTGCCAGAAGGTGGTCTCGAAAGCCGAAGGCGCGGTGCTCGATCTCAAGACCATCGAGCCGTCGCCATTTTCGCAACAGATTGCCGGCATGTGGGAAAAAGATCCGCGTATGGTTGAAGTGGTGCTACGCGAAAGCAGACGCATCGTGCGCATGAAAAGTGGCGTGATTATCACTGAAACCAAACACGGCTGGGTGTGTGCAAATGCCGGCGTTGACGCCTCAAACAGCTACGGCGAAGACATCGTGATCCTCTTGCCCAAAGATCCAGACGCCTCGGCGCGCCGCCTCCGAGACGCCGTGCAAACCCGACGCAACGCCACGATCGCCGTGATTATCACGGATACGTTCGGGCGCCCGTGGCGCGACGGGCTCGTCGAGTTTGCACTCGGCGTGGCTGGTATTGATCCATTGCTGGATTTACGAGGACAAAGCGACTTGCAAGGACGAGAGTTACATCACACGGTTGTCGC
This sequence comes from uncultured Enterobacteriaceae bacterium, assembly GCA_964618735.1. GTDB lineage: Bacteria > Desulfobacterota > Binatia > Bin18 > Bin18 > SYOC01. The sequence continues at coordinate 2,250 of CAZUFQ010000035.1, read as the reverse complement.
TGTCGCCGATGAACTGGCTGCTGCAGCGGGGCTGCTCATGGAAAAAGACGCGGCGCTTCCCGCCGTGCTGATTCGCGGGTACCGATACGCGCAGGTCGAAAGCGACAGTAAAAAACTGATCCGCCCGGCGGAGGCGGATTTGTTTCGCTGAGCAAGAGGCAGTTCCCTTGTCGAATGGCGTCGGCTTGATATGGCTCAAGGCTTCTCTGGTCACTCCACGCAGGCGCGCCAGCAACGACTCGTCGGGCTCGGCTTAGTGCTTGCCATTGCGCTAGACACCGTCACTCAGCTCTGCTGGAAATTCGCCGTGGATCAAGCGCCAGCGACAATTGGCCTCTTCTCCAGCGTTGTGCATCTCCTCACGGTTCCGCTGTTCTACGTCACGCTTCTTCTCTTCCTCTTCCAATTTTTCAATTGGATGGTGGTTCTCGCCAATGCTGACCTCAGTTATGCGCAACCGATCACAGCGTTGAGTTATGTCACCGTCAATGCAGCTTCGACATTCCTCTTTCATGAGCACCTTTCCTTTCTTCGTTTTGCCGGTCTCGCCCTGATCTTACTTGGCGTTTGGTTCATTAGTCGCACCAGCCATCGCACGACTGAGGCATTTTCGGCTCACAGAGAGCCGCCGCTTCAGCCAGAGACTCTCCCATGAGTCCTCGTCTCGTAGGCCTCTTCTGCGTCACGCTTGCCGTGCTCTTCGAAGCCCTGGGACAACTCAGCTTTAAGGTAGGGGCCGAAAGCGTCTATGCGCAGAGCAACCTCCTCAGTCTTCTGCGCCAGGTCTGGCGCCAAAGAGCCATCGTGCTAGGCATTGCATTTTTTGCTGTGGAAGCCGTGCTGTGGACCATGGCGCTTCGTCTGCTCGATGTGAGTCTTGCCTTCCCGGCAGGCAGCCTGTGTTTTGTCTTCGTCGTTGTCTTGTCTCGCCTGTGGCTGTGTGAGCAGATAAGTTATGAGCGCTGGATCGGCGTCAGTCTGATTCTCGGCGGCGTCGTATTAATTGGTCTCAGTTGATGGAAGCAGAACGGCGGCTTTCCATCCGTTGGGTTACTTCTGTTGATGAGATTTCCTCCGAGCTGTGGACGCGGTGTTTCCCGCCGCCTCTAGAAGGCCGCTGGTGGTACAACGTCCTTGAGCACAGCGGTCTCGATTCGCAATTTACGTTCGCCTACGCTGTCCTTGAACGAGAGGCGGAGCCGGTTGGTGTGGCGCCTACCTTTCTCATGGATGTCCCGATTGATCTTGTAGCGCCGCCTATGATCGCGCGTCTACTCCGACTTGCGGGACGCGTTTTTTCTCGTCTACGTTATCAACGTACATTATTCGTGGGCTCTCCTTGCAGCGATGAAGGCACAGTCGGCTTACTGCCTGGCGTCCAACTCGCCGAGGCGGCTCCGTTGCTGCAAACTGCCCTTGAACGTCGCGCCCAACAGCTTGGCGCTCCTATGATCGTGTGGAAAGATTTTCCGCAGACAGACGACCCTGTGCTCTCAGCGCTCAGCAAGCAACGAGGACTGTTTCGGATTGTGAGCTACCCCGGCGCCCGCCTGATGCTTCCCGCAGGAGGATTCGACGCGTATCTTCAGACCCTCACTTCTTCGCACCGCCATAACCTCCGCAAGAAACTCCGTCGCAGTAAAGCGCTCAGTGATCTCAACACGACTGTGATCCAACAACCCAGAGGCGCAGTCCTAGACGAGATTTTCGCGCTTTTTTGGCAGACCTACGAGAAAGGAAAAACAAAGTTCGAGCGTCTGACGCCGGAGTTTTTTCAGCGTGTCGCAGCTGAAGAGGTCTCATACTTCGTTCTCCTGCGGCATCCTGAAACCAAGCAGCTCGTCGCTTTTATGCTCTGTTTCCACGTCGGCTCGCGTGTCATCAATAAGTTCATCGGCCTCGATTACAAATTCGGAGGCAATTGGTTTCTCTATTTCCGTCTTTGGGAACAAGCTATTGAATGGGCTTCTCGTAGGAACGCTACCGAGTTTCAAAGTGGACAAACCGGCTATCGCGCCAAACTAGACCTCGGTCATGATCTTGTTCCTCTCTACAACTACTGCCGTCACCGTAATCCAGTAGTCCATCGCCTCTTTGCGTATGTGGCGCGCAGCATTTCGTGGGCGACACTCGATGAGGACCTCTCGCACCGCTCGGAATAGTCTTCCTAATGCAGTTGCAGTATACCTCTTGGGGAATACCGCTGTAGGGGTCCGATTCATCGGACCCACCCACGGGCTTGATCAATCA
>CAZUFQ010000034.1:0-16114 GCA_964618735.1 uncultured Enterobacteriaceae bacterium | reverse complement strand
ATTCTGTTGCACTGTTCCCTTTGCTGGTGTATCAAGCCGATAGTCCTGCTCTTCATCTTGTTTATACGTTCGGCAGATCAGAAGGAGGGTCTCCTATGCAACGAGTCCACATTAATGGCGTCGAATTAGCGTATGAACTCCGCGGCGCTGGCAAACCCCTTGTCATGATTCATGGCGCACAGGGCGACCAGAGTATGTTCAACAACGTGATTCCTGCGTTTGTGAATGATTTCCACGTGTTGACTTTTGATCAACGCGGCTCTGGCCTGAGTGAAAAACCCGATCAGGCGTGTAGTATGGCCATGCTTGCGGATGATACTGCTGCACTTATGGAGTACGTTGGCTTCCCTTCGGCTCACATTCTTGGAGTCTCCATGGGCGGCATGATCGCCCAAGAGTTCGTGCTCCGTCATCCCCAGAAAACGCGCTCACTGGTGCTTGGGTGCACCACGCCGGGTGGACCAAACGCCGTCCGTCTCAGCGATGGCGCCCTTGCCAGAGCATACTCGACCAAGGAGATGTCAGCAGAAGAGCGAGGACGAGCGTTAGCAGAAGCCTGTTTCACTAAGGGTTACATCGATCAACATCCGGAAGTGATTCCTGCGATGATTGAGTCGCGGCGGCAGCGACCCATTGATCCGGTTGCGCTGGGGCATCGCATGAAAGCGGTGTATGCTCACGACACCTACGATCGCTTACCCGAGATCGCCTGCCCCACGTTGGTCATCACTGGAAAAGACGATGTGCTGATCTCGTGGGAGAATTCGCGCATCTTAGCCGAACGTATTCCTGGGGCGAAATTCGTTTTGCTGGAACCCGCCGGCCATTTGTTTTGGGGAGAACAACCGAGGCAATCATACGAGGCAATTTTGTCATTTCTCAACGAACAACAATGAAGACAGATTAAAAAGCCAATGCTTCAGGTAGGGAGAGCCCAGCTTGAGGCGCTAATCGTTGTCCGAATTACACCAGGAACCCGGCACGATGGTTGAGCGGAGCGTGCCCTTGGCCGATGAGCACCCCAGCAGCCATGGTGCGCGAGACAAACGTTTTTGCGGCGGCGACCGCGTTTTCTACCGTCCAGCCTTTTGCTAATCCCGCTGTAATGGCGGCGGAAAATGTACACCCCGCTCCATGCGTGCAGACGGTGTTCAGCCGCGGCGCTTTGTAAGCGTGAAACGTGTGTCCATCAAACAGCACGTCGCAAGCTTCAGTTTCAAGATGCCCGCCTTTCACCAACACATACGAGGGACCAAGCTTCTTGATTCGACGTGCGGACTCTTCCATATCCTTGCGAGTCTGGACCTCCATATTCGCCAGCAGTCCTGCTTCATGCAGGTTGGGAGTCACAACTAGTGCTAAGGGCAGCAGCGCCTCGACTAAGGCCCGCCGTGCTTCTTCGCGCAAGAGCGGGTGTCCGCCTTTTGCCACCATGACAGGATCGACTACAAGTCGACGAACGTCATATTCTTGGATTTTCTGACTGACGATTTGCACGAGCGGAATAGACGATAGCATGCCGGTCTTCGCCGCCTGCGCGCCAATATCAGAGAGTACGCTGTCAAACTGTTGCGCGACAAATTCAGTTGGCAGCTCCACGACTCCCTGCACGCCCAAGGTGTTCTGTGCTGTAACCGCTGTGATCACGCTGGTCCCATAGACATCCAGCGCCATGAAGGTTTTGAGGTCCGCTTGAATTCCGGCCCCGCCGCCGCTGTCAGAACCGGCAATGGTTAATGCTTTTGCTAGAGCCATGTCACACCTCTTGCCTCTGTCTGACAGGGATGCCGAAGAGAGTCAACGGAGGGACAGCAGGCGAGAGGTTGCTGAGAGTCAATGCGGCGGAGGATCAATTACCCTTTCAGTTCTTGTTAGGACGTCAGTCCGGAAACGTGCGCATCTGACCGACGTTGAGTCCTTGACCTGCGGAGAATCGACCAGCCTTCAGTTCTTCGAGCAGCTCTTGCACGGTCGAGACCGAACGTTCGAGAATTGTCACTGCACACCCGAGCGATTGTGCCGAATGGCTATCGCTGCCGCCTAGTCCTTTGACGCCCATTTGTTGCGCTACGGCATGAGCATACAGATTTTCTTGCTCCGAGCAGGCGCCGTTTACGACTTCGATGGCGTCAACATATTGAAGAACCTCCAGCGCTTTTGTCCCTGAGACCGGATCGTTCACGTCGATAGGCGGAGTTTTGTGAATAAATTGAAAGCGCGGGTCGAGTTTATAACGAAACGGATGATTCGCGATCAAAAAACCGCCGACGTCATTGATAACGCGACGGAGTTCTTTCACCTTGTAAATGCCGCCGACATATTGGTCGAGACCGAAGGCGCCAACGTGCCCCCACTCGGTTGTGACTTCGATGCCAAGAAACAGGGTGACGCCGCGCTCCTGCGCGTATGCGGTAATCTTCGGATCTTTCCATGCATTATCATGCTCGGTGATACAGACGCCGTGGAGGCCGATCTTTTGTGATTGATCAATCAGTGCAAACGGATCGAGATTGCTGTCCGCGCTCCCGCGTGTCGTATGCGTATGGAAGTCAATGTACATTGCGCCTGTATCTCCTATCTCTACATTGCAAGGGGAAGGGTTCTCTATACCGTCTTCTCCGGGAGGGAGCAAGAGAGTGAACAAGCTGTCCCCTTCGACAAGCACGAGACAACCAGCTAGAGAAAACTCAGTCCTGCGTTTTGCGCACGTTTGGAGAAGGAGCAGCGATTCATGAATGAGCTTTACGGTCTCGGCATTACCGCATTATCGATTGTTATTGCCGCACTAACTTCAGGGTTTCGCCTCAAACCGTATCTTGATGCTGGTGTGGAGCGGACACCGCTGACTTTTGCGACCTATCCCACATTGATTGCTGCCGCGATCTCCATTGTTGTGGTGTTTCTCATTCGCTGGTGGACGGGCAAGAAAAACATTAGTATCGGTCCTGTGACTTTTACCGGGAATCTCCCTTTTATCGCGTTAGGCTGTTTTGTGTACGTGTTTGTCGCCGTGTTCTTTTTTCCGTACGAAGCTCCGCCGAAGCCTCTCCCGAAAGGAGCAGTCCACACGTGGGCTGCTCCTGGAGCCGGGACGTTTGTGTAGCTGCATTGGGCTCGGCTTATGCGTTTCGAGTGAGGAGACGCTCTTCCTTCATTTCCCTACTTGTGTCCGGAAAAGCTTCACGTGTATTTTGCCCGACAATGAGTGAAAATCCCCTGGCTGAGGAAACGTATGCAACAGGACCGAAGAGCGCGATTAACGGCGCTTGCCGGCGAACTCGCCGATGACTTTGCCACTAGAGCTGCGGAGCACGATCAACTCGGCTCCTTTCCCTTCGAAAACATTGCGCGCCTGAAAGAAACCGGCTACACCGCTCTCGTGTTGCCCGAAGAGTATGGCGGCTTGGGGGCAGACTTGGTGGACTTTTACCTGTGTCAGGAGCGGTTGGCGCAAGGATGCGGCGCCACTGCGCTTGCTATCAATATGCACCTCTTTGGCCTGGGCTCGATGGTCGAACGAGGGGATATCCTTCGCCCGCAGGCGCAGTCTTTTCTCCAGGCGATCGGCCGCGAGCGGAAAATTATGGGCGGTGGGTTAACGGAGCCGGAGACCGGCGGCAACTGGGGCCTCTTCGTTTCTCGCGCCGTCAAAGATGGCGACTCCTATGTGCTTAACGGACGCAAAGCGTTTACCAGTTTAGCGCCGGTGATCGATTTCTTTATGGTGCTCGTGACGGTGCAAGACCCCGACGCCGGACTTCTGAGCGGAACCTTTCTTATTCCTCGCGACACGCCGGGATTGGAGATTGTCGAGACTTGGGACGCCATGGGTATGCGTGGGACGGCGAGCCAGGATTTGTTGATCACCGACTGTCGCGTGCCTTCGACAAACGTCCTGCGGTTGCGACGCATCGGTGAGATTCTTCCTGAAGATGTGAGCCTCTTTGCCTGGTTTTCTTTGAGTGTCGCCGCCATCTACACCGGTATTGCAGTCGCTGCGTTCAACTTCGCCAAAGAGTTTTCCGGACGTCATCAACCGCTGCCGCTGCCGCGTCCGATTAAATATCTTCCCGGCGTACAATTTGCCGTGGCTGAGGCCGAGACCCTGCTTGCTGCTACGCGCGCGTACACGCTGGAGACGGCAAAGGCGTGGGTCAATGGTGAAGAGTTTTTCGGCGAAGAGGGATTGCGGCGCGTTTGTACGCCAAAGTATTTCGCGACGAATAACGCCTTACGTATCGTTGATCTGGCGATGGAAATTGTTGGCGCTGTGGGATTCCTCAAGAAGCATCCGCTTGAACGCTATCATCGAGATGTCCGCGCCGGGGTGAATCACCCATTCTCGAACGCGCGCATGCGAGAACTCATTGGCAAGAACGCGCTCGGCATTCCATTGTTAGAGATGCCGCGCTGGTAATAGAAGGGAGTGAGGCGCTTCACTATGAGTGAACAGTTCACCCTTGAGCCATTTTCTGCGCTCTTAGGCTTTCAAATTGACGAAGTAAAAAAAGATTTTTGTCGCATGCGGTTGCCTTTCCGGCCCGAGCTGCGTACGAACGCCGACATTGTCCATGGCGGCGCGATTGCTTCGCTCATTGATACCGCCGGCGTGGTCGCAGTGTGGTCCAATGTCGACCCTGACGTTACGCGCGGCGCTACGGCGAGTATGACGGTGAATTATCTTTCCGGGGCCGAGCGCGTAGACCTTCTTGCCGAAGCGCGCGTCATTCGGCGTGGTCGCAGCGTGGTTTTTGTCGATATTGACGTGACCTCTCCTTCCGGGGAGCGCATTGCCAAAGGACTGTTGACCTATAAATTAGGACGAGACCGAAAGTGAAACTTGATGAAGTATAGATAGGAAGACGCTACTTCCCACTCGAAAGATGAAACACAGCCCGTCCAGTGTGGACCAGCACCGTTACGGCCGCCCATCCCAGAGCAGCTTGTAACGCGAGGAAGGGCGCATTCAGGATGAACCCTGCGAGGAGAATCAGCAGATAAATACTGCGCCGCCCGCCGATGAGGCGAAAGTGCTGATCGAACGGCGTCATCTCGTCAAGGGTTTTTCCCGTGCGGCGAGTAAAGAGGGCGCTTAGCATGCTGTCGCTCAGATTGCACGCTGTCAACGTCAAGCCAATGATCCAGGCCGTCGGATGACCCAAACGTGTTAACCGAGTAGCAAGCGTCAGATACCACGCATTTTCACAGAGAAACTTGGCGATATACTCAAGCTTGCCGACAGACGCCGTCATGAGTTTGACTCGTGCAAGCTTCCCATTGGCCCCATCCAAAACAATTGCCGCCCAAGCGAAGAATACGGCCAAGAGAAACTCACCTTGATAAAACAGCGAAGCGCTCGCTACGGCAAATGCGATGGACAAGAGCATCACATGATGCGGCGTCACCGCAGTGTCACACAGGGTGCGCACGAGCCAGTTCTCGATCGGCGGCGCGACGTATTTCTCCACCATGTCCGCCGGTCGTTGTGACACCCGGTCGATTAACAGTCGCCAGCCGCGATGCAGGTCCTTTTCTGTATTCATCTTCTCGCAATAGGGCGCGGCTTCTCCGCGAAGTTCGGGACTGTAAGCAGGAACAGCCAAGAGAGAGACACGCTGGGCCTTACGCAACACTTCATTGCCAAGCGAGAGGTGTCGCGGCGAGAGCACGCCGATCCGCCAGGGAGGGGGATAGGCTCCATTGCCGAGCACCATGAAACAAGGCGGGGCTTGTTTTGCCATGGTGTCCAGCACGCGCCGATCAACTAAAAGGTTTGCGTCAAACAGAAAAAATGTTTTGTCCACTTCCTCATGCAACGCCGGCAAAATAGTCAACGGGTCTGCAGTGGCGATTTCAAGCGGGCTGCGAACGACTTCCATCGCCAGTTCTCGCGGCCCCGTGAAGAGCGGCATACCGTCGCCAGGGGGGTGCAAGACTAGGGTTTTTTCGACGCCGACACTATCAAGCAAGCGCAGGTTGCGCTCAAGCAGAGTCATGCCGCCAAGCCAGCGCCACTCTTGCCCAGGAATTTTAAAAAGCACTGCTTGCATCAGAGACTAAAGTTACCGAACATCCAGAAATTTGGGAGGGACTTCTGGAGTGTCATCGATCCACCCTCTCGTGGCAGGGACAGTATCGGCCACTCGCAGAAAAGGCAAGGGAGCTGAGCGAAGAGTGAGAAGGCAAAAGGGTATCAGCCGTGACCGGTCTCCCGACCGCGCCACAGCCTGCACTGGAGACCCATGGTCAACCGTTTCAGCAAGGTCAGGAGACCGGCGCTCAACAGGGTGCGCCATGGGTAAGGACGAGGGCGCCTCGCCCCTACGACTGAGAGGCAATGACCAGAAAACCGATATGCGCGCTTTCCTTTACTTTGTTTGCTATTGCTTATATTCTTATCACCATACAATAGTAGTTTAGAGCGACGTTTCCTCATTCATATACGAAATATGGGCAGAAAGAGAATCACGATATGATGAAAACTGTCCGTCTAGCGGCTTCGTTTGTCTCTATGCGTGAGGAGATTTTTCGCCCAGCCTGTGTAGGGCTCATGCTTGTTTTTGTTATGGTAGGCGAAACTTCCTCTGCCCGTGCGGCTGTATGGAAAAGGCTCTCTTCTTACCAAGACCTGGACTCATCTTGCTGTTACGTACGACGGCGTGACATTACGCTTCTGTGTAAACGGAGTGCTGGTTGCCAGTCGCGCCATATCGGGCGCCATTGCGACCTCTAATGCCCCGTTACGGATTGGTGGGAACACCATCTTTGGAGAATTTTTTCAGGGTCGTATCGACGACATCCGCATTTACAACAAAGCTCTCTCGCCTGACGAAATCGCGAGGGATATGGACGCGCCCGTGGCCCCGCCAACGACTTCAGCTGGACCGATTGCTGCGTACAGTTTCGATGAAGGAGGAGGGACGACACTTACGGACTTTTCAAGAGCAGGGAACTCTGGCGTCATCTCTGGAGCCACTTGGGTTCCAGGGGGCGGTAAATTCAGCGGGGCGCTCTTCTTCGACGGAGAGAATGACTGGGTGACGGTCAACGATGCGGATACGCTAGATTTATCGAGCACCCTGACTCTTGAGGCGTGGATTTATCCAACGAACGTTACAGATTGGCGTTCTATCCTGGTTAAAGAACAGGAGGGGCAACCCTCCGCATACGGTCTCTTTGCTGCAAATGGTCTGGCTCCCAGTCCGGCGGGCAAAGTCTATCTGACAAACGGCGTCAACGAACGTCTGTACGGCGCCGCGCCGCTTGCACGGAATACCTGGAGTCATATTGCATTTACCTATGATGGAGAGACGATGCGCTTTTATCTCAACGGCGCACAAGTAAGCTCTCGTGTATTAAGGGGGACCGTGCTCACCTCAAAGAATCCCTTGCGGATTGGGGGAAATGGTGTGTACGGAGAGTTCTTCCAAGGGAAGATTGACGAGGTGCGCATTTATAATCGCACGTTGAGCATCGGAGAGATTCAGAAAGATATGCGGACTCCCGTCTCTCCTTGAGACTGCGTTACGACCCCTCCACGAAGTTGCCACTAATTGATAGGGGGCGCCTTACTGTTCGTTGGGTGCATAACAACATCCTGGATTCCGGGTCGCGGTCTGCGACCCCCGTATCACGTACGGGGTAGGCTCGCCCGGAATGGCGAGCGAGGTAGAGCCGTCATTCCGGCGAAAGCCGGAATCCACAGAGTGCAGAGCATACTTTTATCAAGAAATTGTTATGCACCCCCTGTTCGTTGACAAATTGCATGGGATAGCGCATATATGCTACGGTAGTTTGCCCATGCGAAGACGCCTGCATATCAACGGCCTCCTCTTCTTGCTGTTCACCCTTGGGGTCTGGAGCGTTAGCGTCTTCCCCCTACGCAGAGAGGGGACTCTTCTCCCGGGGCGCGTCTCGTCTTCCCCTGGAGCCTCTCAGATCCTGTCAGATCTTGACGGAGATGGCTTAACTGACCCGGCGCTGTTTGATCCGAAGACCTTTCATCAGCAAATCGAGCTCTATCTCAGCCGCACGGACGAGCAGGTGGCCCTGCCGTTCGATGCTACGACCAGTAGCCCTGGGTTACTCTCAGCCCAGGACTTTGATGGTGACGGCGACACGGATCTGCTCTGGCGAGGCTCGCTCCCCCCATACGAGGTCAGGGTCTGGCTCAACGATGGGACGGGACGGTTTGAGTGCCTCTGTCCCCAGGTCGCCCACGACCAGAGAGTTGCTTTTGGCGCTTCGGGCGTTCATGCGTCCCATTCCCGGTGCTCAGACAGGGGCCTGAGTTCAGAAGAACATACCTTTGTAGCGGGAGAGACGCTTGCCGCTAGATGGAATTTCCACATTATTGCAACCCGAGAGTCATACTGGGCAGAGTCTACCAGGCCAGTCTCGTCTCTCACGCGTCCCCTCTCCACTCGCGGCCCACCTTTCCAACGCTGTTAGCCGACGGCCGAAGCAGGGTGTGGCTTTTGTACGCTGAACATCAGCGGCCTACTCAGGGTCCGCAGCTTGGTGTTGTTCCAGGCGGGAAAACGCAGTACAGCACCGTGTAGTCTTCTTTTCAACCTTCGGCTCGATTACGATTCCACACCATTCGTCTGCCGTATGTTGTCCGGGGGCCGTAGCTCGTCCCACACGTGGCCTGGTCAAGGTCTCTCTCAAGCACCATCGGCGGCTCCTCCTATTCACCGTTTGTGAGTAACGCGCGACAATATCCCTGGGTTGTGACGTACAGGGATCTACTTGAGCTGAAAAAGATCTGATCAGAGTCCGCATTTGGGCGAGACGAGCGATTTCTTCATTGACTTACAGCAACACCGGGAGTCTTACCATGTCAGAACGACCCTCAATACTGAACTTTTACCCCTTTTTTCTTACACTTCTTCACCTGGAGGATCTGATGTCGGCAATACGGTTAATAATGAGAACTGTCTTCATCCCCTTCTTCTTGATGTTTGCCTGGCTGCTGTTGCTTCCAACAACAGCGGTGCAGGCGCAAGTGAGCTTTACGGATACGGGGTTCTTTACCGAGACAATCGCCACATTGCCTGCGTATACGCCGGTGGGCGTGGCCTTTGCCCCTGATGGCCGCCTCTTCATTTGGCAGAAAAACGGCATCGTGCGGATCTTGAAGAACGGACAGTTGCTCCCGAACCCTTTTCTTGACATCAGCGCCAAGGTCAATCACTACCAAGACCGGGGGCTGCTGGGTCTGGCGCTCGATCCCAACTTCGCTGTCAATGGTTATGTCTATCTCGGCTACGTGTTGGAGAACGGGGGTGATACCAACAGTACACAGGATCGCCCCGAGCAGTTTACCCGGGTGACGGCGGATCCTACCAACCCGGATGTGGCGCTGGCCAATAGTGAAGTGGTGATTCTGGGCGGAATTCCCGAGGACAGCCCCTCGCACGCGATCGGCATGATCCGCTTTGCCCCGGATGGTAAGATGTTTGTGAGTGTGGGCGACGGAGCCGGCTTCAGTAATGTGGACGCTAATGCGCTCAGAGCCCAGGATCTCACGAGTCTCAATGGCAAGATCCTGCGTATCAATCCCGATGGCAGCGCCCCTACTGATAACCCCTTCTACGAGCCTGCAAATCCCATCTCGAACAAGTCGAAGGTGTGGGCCTATGGGTTGCGTAACCCCTTTCGCTTCGCCCTACACCCGGTGACCGGCTCGCCCCTGGATGGCACGCCCTACATTGGCAATGTGGGATGGAACACGTGGGAGGAACAGGTGCGAGGGCGGGGCGTAAACTTTGGTTGGCCCTGCTACGAGGGAGGCTACCCACAGCCGGACTATCAGGCGCAGTTCGCACAGTGTCAGCAACTCTCGGCCGACAGCGTGACGCAGCCCTTGTATGTGTACGATCATACGGTGGGGTCCACAGCGATTGGGGGGGCATTTTACTCCGGGATTTTGTATCCGTCAGCGTATCGGGGCAATTACTTTTTCATGGATTACACCGCGAAGTGGATCAAGAGGATGGTGTTTGACGCCAACGATAATGTGCTTAACATTCTGCCGTTTGCGGCCAATGTGAATGGGCCAGTGGATCTGGAGATGGGGCCGGATGGGCTGCTGTACTACGTGGCGTTCAATGCCGGGGAGATTGGGCGCATTCACTGGGGGACGGGTCCGCAGCCGCCGATGGCCAACGCCACGGCGACGCCGACGTCCGGGTATTCGCCGTTAACGGTGAATTTTAGCAGCGTAGGGTCGGCCGATCCTCAGGGTGAGGCGCTGACCTACTTCTGGGACTTTGGCGATGGGACAAGTTCGACGGCAGCCAATCCGACCCACACCTATGTGCAGGGCGGGGTGCGCACGTTTACCGCGACCCTGACGGTCACCAATACCGCAAATCTCAGCGCCACGGCGACGGTGAATGTGACGGTGGGCAGTAAACCGCCGGTAGCTGCCATTCTCAGTCCAGCGACGGGGACGAAGGTGAACATCGGCGATACGGTGACGTTTCAAGGGACAGCGACAGACCCGGATGAGGGAACGCTGCCAGGCAGTGACTTGAGCTGGACGGTGATTATCCATCACAACTCCCATATCCATCCCTTTATCACTGCCACCGGCAGTAGTGGCAGTTTCACGGTCATTGATCATGGGGCAGGGAACTACTCGTTCGAAATCATCTTGACCGCCACCGACAGCAGCGGGTTAACCAACACCACCAGCGTGACGCTGCCTGTGAATAATATCGAAGCGCCCTTTGCCGAATTGGACTTTACCTACAGCAGTCGCGATGAGATGGAATTGGCGGGGTGGGATTTTCTGGCCAAGACGGCGGGCGGAGCGACGCGTAACACTGAACAGAGTGGGGCGTTGGCGGTGGACTACAATCAGACTGTACATCCCAACGTGCTGCGGGCGCCGATCGGGCAGGGGGAGATCTGGCAAGCCTTGAACAATTCACAGAACACGTTGTTTAGGGATTTGCCCAGTGACTGGGTGAGTATTCGGCTCAAGCTGGCGGCGTTTAACCCGGTGGCCAATTACCAGCAAGTAGGGTTGTTGGCGTACCAGGATGACGACAACTACGTCAATGTGAACCGCCCGTTTGAAGGCGCTCTTGGGGGCCAGACCATTGAGCTGTTTCAGGAAATCGGCCAAGTTCCCAACTATAGCAATCGCCAGCCGTTGGTGAACACGGGGAATTTGATTTTGCGGCTGGATCGGGACGCGGGGACGGATACGTACACGGGGTACTATTCGACAGATGGGGAGCTGAGTTGGGTGCTGATTGGGAGCACGGTGGCGGTGTTGAACAATGCGCGGTTGGGGATTCAGGTGGGGTCGAATCAGGCGGGGACACTGCCGGTGGCTGACCTGGAATGGGCGCAGGTGCTGCGGCCAGCGCCAGGGCCGGTGGTGAGCGGCGTGAGTCCGAGCAGCGGGGGGCAGGGGCAGACGTTGACCAATGTGGTGATTAGCGGGAGTAATTTTCAGAATGGAGCGACGTGTAATTTTGGCAGTGGGATCTCAGTGACGAGTTGTACGTTTACATCGATCACACAGTTGACAGCGAACATTACCGTTGCGGCCAATGCGGTGGTGGGGGCGCGGACGGTGAGTGTGACGAATCCGGATGGGCAGAGTGGGAGTTTGGCCAGTGGGTTTAATGTGACAACAACGACGGGGCCAGCACCAGCTCCGGGGGTAAGCGGGGTGAGTCCGGGGAGTGGCGTGCAGGGGCAGACATTAAGCAATGTGGTGATCAACGGGAGTAACTTTGTGAGTGGGACGACGTGTAGCTTTGGCAGTGGAATTACCGTCAATGCCTGTACGTTTAACTCGACCACACAGTTAACCGCAGATATTACGATTGGGGTGAGTGCGACGATTGGGGCGCGCACGGTGAGTGTGACGAACCCTGATGCCCAAAGCGGGAGTCTGACCAACGCCTTTAGTGTCACCGCACCAATTGGGGTCCCTGCTCAGCAGTTTGACTTGACCTACGCCAGCAGCGCGGCGTTAAAAGCGGATGGATGGGACTTTTTGGCCAAGACGGCGGCTGGGGTGATGCGGGATACCGAACAAACCGGCGCCTTAGCGGTCGATTACGACCAGACCGCGCATCCGGGCGTGCTGCGCATTCCGCTGGGCAAGGGAGAACTGTGGCAGGCGTTGAATAATTCGCAAAATACGCTCTTCCATGATCTCCCTAGTGATTGGGTGAGTATCCGGCTCAAGATTGCGGCGTTTAATCCGGTGGCGAACTATCAGCAGGTGGGACTCTTGGCCTATCAAGACGACGATAACTATATCAATGTCAACCGGCCGTTCGTGGATACTCAAGGGGGGCAGACCATTGAAATGTTTCGCGAGAGTAACCAAGTCACAAATTACAGCAATAGGCAGCCGTTGGCGAACACGGGCAATCTGATTCTGCGCTTGGATCGCAACGCCACTACCAACATCTACACGGGCTATTACTCGGGAGATGGGGGCGCGAGCTGGACAGCGCTGGGGAGTGCGACGATGGCGTTAGTGAATCCCCGTCTGGGGATTCAGGCGGGCTCGAATCAAACGGCGACTGCCCTCGCCGCAGACTTAGCCTGGGTCGAAATCGTGAGGCCAGCGCCGGCGCCGGTGGTGAGCGGGGTGAGTCCGAGCAGCGGCGAGCAGGGTCAGACGCTGACCAATGTGGTGATTAGCGGCAGCAACTTTCAGAGTGGGGCGGTGTGTAGTTTTGGTAGTGGCGTCACCATGAACAGCTGTACGTTCACCTCAGCAACGCAACTGATCGCCAATGTAACGATCGCGGCCAACGCGGCGACTGGGGGGCGCACCGTCAGTGTAACGAACCCTGACACGCAAAGCGCCAGTTTGGCCAATGCATTTGTGATAAACCAACATATCAGTTTGACCTATCCAACCAGCATCGCGTTGAAAGCAGACGGGTGGGACTTTGTGGCCAGGACGGTGAGTGGGGGGATGCGGGATACCGAACAAACCGGCGCCTTAGCGGTTGATTATGACCAGACCACGCATCCGGGGGTGATTCGTATTCCCCTGGGCAATGGAGAAATCTGGCAAGCGTTGAATGATTCGCAGAACACCCTCTTTCATGATCTCCCCAGCGACTGGACCAGTCTGCGACTCATGATCGCGGCTTTCAACCCAGTGGCGAACTATCAGCAGGTGGGGCTCTTGGCCTACCAAGACGACGATAACTATGTCAATGTCGACCGGCCATTCGTGGACACCCAAGGGGGACAGACCATTGAACTGTTCCGCGAAAGTAACCAGATCCCAAGTTATAGCAATCGCCAGCCGTTGGCGAACACGGGCAATCTGATTCTGCGCTTGGATCGCAACGCCGCCACGAATGTCTACGCAGGCTATTACTCAGTCGATGGCGGCGCCAGCTGGGTGGCGATAGGGAGCACGACGATCGTGTTAGTGAGCCCCTGTCTAGGGATTCAGGTGGGCTCGAACCAGGAGCCGACTACCCTTGCCGCAGATCTAGCCTGGGTCGAGATCCTACGCTAGGAGTCTGAGCCTGTGAGTACGGTGAATACTGTTCTCTCGTAGGTTCTTGCGCAAAAGCGGGAATTCAGGCGCTCCCTCTGGAGAGGAGACGGCGATGCTGGACTCCTGCTTCAGGCTCATGCTACCAGTTGATAAACTCCCGAACTGTTGGACCGCGCTTTTTCTTATCCAAGCTGCCTGCATTGACCCCGGAAGCTCGACCGTGCTTAAATTCACTCATGAGCACTGAGCTTCCGTCGCACCACGTCATGGCCCCGCTCTCGTATGACGACTACCTCCGCGTCTCGCAACTCATTAACCTACAGCACCCCCAATCCTCTCCGCCGCACCACGATGAGCTGTTGTTCATCATTATCCATCAGACCTACGAGTTGTGGTTCAAGCTGTTGCTCCATGAACTGGACGCCGTCGTTGTAAATTTACAAGCCGCAGTTCAGAGTCCGGGCTCCCGGGATGAAGTGTATGAGGCCGCACGTCTGCTGCGTCGCTGCACAGAAGTTGCTCGGGTATTGGTCGAGCAGTTTACTATTTTGGAAACCATGCTGCCGACCCATTTTCTCGCGTTTCGTGACTTGCTGAAACCAGCCAGCGGGTTTCAGTCCGAGCAATTTCGCGAAGTGGAGTTTCTCTGCGGCCTTAAAGACGAGAAGTTGTTGCGACTCCATGACCCGGCCTCTGCAATGTATGCGGCGTTGGAGCGGCGCCTTCATGAACCCTCCCTTCACGACGTGTTTTTCGCCGCACTGGCCGCGCGTGGAGCAATAGCTCAACTTTCCAACGAGGCCGGCGAGGCGGAGCGATTTCAGGCGCGCGCTCGGGCCATTGCCGTTCTTTATCGTGATGAGAAGGGGCATCGAGATTGGATCGACGTCTGTGAACGATTGACGGAATTCGACGAACTGATTGTGAGCTGGCGGCTGCGACACATCCAAACGGTTGAACGCACAATTGGGGTGCGTATGGGTACGGGCGGCAGCAGCGGCGCGTCGTATTTGAAGGGAACGATCGACAAGAAATTCTTCCCTGAGTTGTGGGAAGCACGCTCATTGATGAGTGAAGGGAATAGTTAAACTATGGACGAGTTACTCGCGTATCGCAACGAGTTCCCCATCCTCGCCCGCACGACCTACATGATCAACCATTCGCTGGGCGCCATGCCGCGCAAAGTATATGACCGTTTGCACGAATACGCCGACATGTGGGCCACACGCGGCATTCGCGCCTGGGCGGAGGGCTGGTGGGAGATGCCAGTCACTACGGGTGATAAAATCGCGCGGCTGCTTGGCGCGGAGCCCGGCTCGGTGGTCATGCATCAAAACGTCTCCGTTTGCCAGTCGCTTGTGCTTTCATGTTTCGATCTGCGGCGGCGGCGCAACAAGATCGTCTACGAGGCGTTGAACTTTCCCTCGGTGATGTACGTATACGCTGCGCATGCGAAAGCGGCGGGCGCGCGCATCGTGGAAGTAGCGAGCGATGACGGCATGACTATCGACGCCGAGCGGTTACTGGCCGCGATCGATGAGGAAACCCTGCTCGTGCCGATCTCCCACGTCCTTTTTAAGAGCGGTTTTATCCAAGACGCTAAAGCCGTGATCGACAAGGCGCACGCAGTCGGCGCCGTCGTTGTTCTTGACGTCTATCAGTCCGCTGGAACTGTTCCCATCAATGTGAAAGAACTCGATGTTGATTTTGTAGTTGGCGGTTCCGTGAAGTGGCTATGCGGCGGTCCGGGAGCAGGGTATCTGTACGTCCATCCTCAGTTGCGCACCAAATTGGAGCCCCAAGTGACGGGCTGGATGGCGCATCGTGCGCCGTTTGCGTTTGAGCCGAGCGCCATTACATACGCCGATGACATCCATCGTTTCCTGCATGGTTCGCCGGCGATCCCTACGTTATACGCGGCGGACAGCGGGTATGACATCATCAATGAGATTGGGGTTGAACGCATTCGTGCGAAATCAATCCATCAGACTACTCGGTTAATTGAGCTTGCCGAGGAGCAGGGTTGGCGCATCAATTCCCCGCGGGACCCGCGGAAACGCGGCGGTATGATCGTGGTCGATATCCCTCACGCTGCCCCCATCGTACAAGAACTTGAACGACGCGAAGTGCTCGTTGACTACCGACCGGGGGCCGGCATCCGCATCGCTCCGCATTTTTACACCAAGGATGAAGAGCTAGAAATCACAATCAAAGAGATCAAGACCATTCTTGACGCCAAAGCGTACGAGAAGCATCTGACTAGTGGAGCGCGGTTTTAGAGGCTTATCCGAATAACTCTTGATCCTGCTGTCCTGCAGCTTCGTATAAATCCCCCGCTCGGCTGCGCCTTCGCCGCCCCCTTTGCGAAAGGGGGCCGACAGACGCGCAGTGGCTGGCGGGGGGATTTTGACAATCTCGTTCTCAGGCTCTGCCTGGGAACGCAACTTAGTTACCGCGCCAGAAACCTGCGGAGGCGCTCCACCCCTTCCTCGAGGTTCTCCATGGAGGTCGTGTAGGTAATGCGCAAGTGCCGCTCTGGCGCCTTCACGCCAAAATCACGGCCTGGTGTGAGCGCCACGCTTGCATTCTGCAACAAGTCTTCTGCAAGCGCGA
>CAZUFQ010000033.1:12185-16181 GCA_964618735.1 uncultured Enterobacteriaceae bacterium | reverse complement strand
GATTCGACGGAAGTTCGCCTACGATCATTTGCTCATCCGGCGTAAAGCCCATGATACCAGACCATTGATAGGCAATCTTCGCGGCCTTGCCATGTTTAAAGTGATCGCGCACGAAATCTATTAAAGCCTCTTGAATCACGTCGGTGGTTTGATCTAGAAGACTGTTTTCAGTTTCAATGGAAAGATTCCTAAATCCGCCAATCAATAAATGCCCGCTTGGCAACTGGCGAAAGTAACATAAGTATTTCGTCAGATAACAAGGACCTTTCACAAATTGCGGAAGTGGTTCTGTCACCAAGATTTGGCCGCGATTCGGAGTGATCAGATTTTTAAAACTGCGCAAAACCATCGGGCGGGGTTCCAATCCGTCGCGCGGCAGCACCGGCGCCGTGGAACAAGCAATTTGTTCTTGCCCGACAAAGAGATGCGGTTGTGAACGGATCCGCTCGGCCAGCTCTTGTCGTTCCGTTGTGCTCAGAGCGGCCCCAAACACCGTAGCCGTACTGGGATGAGGAAAGATCGGCTTCACTACTAAATGCTCAAGGTGAGAGAGCACATATTCGCGCTCTTTTTCAGCGCCGCACCACCACGTCGCTACCGATGGGAGCTGCAGATCTTCGCCTAAAAGCTGCCGCGCCAGGGTAGGAAGAAACGCCGACAAAGCCGGATTTTCCAGGACTCCGCTGCCCAGAGGGTTCACAATCGCGACATTGCCAAGCCGCGCCGCCTGTAACAAGCCAGGCGCGCCCAAGAGCGAGTCTGCGCGTAATTCCAAAGGATCACAGAAAGTGTCATCCACCCGGCGGAGAATCACGTCAACAGGCTGGAGCCCATCGACAGTATTGAGCCATACTTTCCCGTCACGGACGGCGAGATCTCCGCCCTGCACCAATGAAAAGCCTAGATAGTTGGCAAGATAGGCGTGCTCAAAGTACGTCTCGTTGCCTGGTCCCGGCGTCAACAAGACAATCCGTGGATTGTCGCGCCGTTGCGGCGCCAGCGCACTTAACGTGGCCCGCAGCGCGCGAAAAAACAGAGCGACACTGTGGACGTGCGAGTCCCGATAGAGACTGGGCAGCACCCGTGAGAGCACGATGCGGTTTTCCAGAGCATAGCCGGAGCCAGAGGGAGCCTGGGCGCGGTCGCCAATCACCCAAATGCCGCCGTCAGGAGCACGGGCGATGTCGGAAGCATACAAAGGAAGATAACTGTTCCCGGCTGCACGAACGCCGACGCACGGCAACAGAAAACCCGGATGAGCGTACACGACTTCCGGCGGCAACAACCCTCTCGCGATCAGCGTGCGCCGATCATAGAGGTCGGCCAGAATAAGATTCAAGAGTTCGGCCCGTTGCATCAAGCCGCGTTCAACCGTGTTCCACTCCTGACTAGTGACCAAAGCTGGAACAAGATCGAGTTCCCAAAGGCGGGGCATGCCCTGGGAATCGTCGTAGACGTTGTAAGTGACGCCGTTTTCCTGGAGTAAACGTCTTGCTTCTTGCTCCCTCTGCAACAGTTCTTGCTGACCAAGTGTTTCTAGAGAGCGGCCCACGTACTCCCAATGCGGTCGCAGTGCTCCTGTCGTTTCACGCATCTCATCGTATGAACTCGGCAGAGTAGCGTATGCTCCTATGGCGGAGGATTGGTCAAGATGAAGAGGAATTTCAGCATTCATACTGACGGCGCAAGTCGAGAATATGAGGAAACTCGCCGGGGGGTTCCTCTAAAACAGGCGATGTAGAACCAGACGTGTGTCCATACGGCCAGAAACGAGCGATGCGGCGCGCCTCGGCCTCGTTTGCATTGACAGGAAAGGTCTCGTAATTTCTCCCGCCGGGATGCACGACATGGTAGGTGCATCCTCCAATAGCTCGACTGTTCCATTTATCAAGAATATCAAAAATCAGAGGACTATGCACGGGCAACCTGGGATGCAACCCTGAAGGAGGTTGCCACGCTTTATAGCGCACGCCGGCAACATATTCTCCGTTCGTTCCAGTGGCGCGCAGGGGAACGCGCCGTCCATTGCACGCTACAAGGTGACGCGAGTCCGTCATGCCGCGCACTTGGACCTGTACCCGTTCGACAGAAGAATCGACGTAGCGGGCCATCCCTCCGGCGGCGGCTTCTTCTCCCAAAACATGCCACGGTTCAATCGCGAGACGGAGTTCCAACTCAATGTCTCCCGTCTGCACTGCCCCATAATGGGGAAAACGGAATTCAAAAAACGGCGCAAACCATTCTTGTTGAAAAGGATACCCAACATGTTGCAGCTCGCAAATGACGTCACGAAAATCCTGCCACAGATAGTGCGGCAACGTGAAGCGATCCTGCAGTTCAGTCCCCCAACGCACGAGCGGTTTTCGATAAGGCTCCTTCCAGAAGCGCGCCACCAGAGCGCGCAACAGCAGCATTTGCACGAGACTCATACGGGCGTGAGGCGGCATCTCAAAAGCACGCATCTCGACAAGCCCTAATCGTCCGCTGGCCGTATCTGGAGAATACAACTTGTCAATGCAGAACTCGGCGCGATGCGTGTTGCCGGTGATATCAACGAGTAAATGGCGATATAACCGGTCAACAAGCCACGGGGCTATTGCTTCACCGATTGGAGTTTGCTGAAAGGCAATTTCCAGTTCGTACAGGCTTTCGTGGCGAGCTTCATCTACTCGTGGCGCCTGGCTGGTAGGCCCAACAAAGGGGCCGGAGAAGAGATACGAAAGGCTGGGATGATGTTGCCAGTAGGTGAGTAAACTTTGTAGCAGCTCAGGGCGACGGAGGAACGGACTATCCGCCGGCGTGGACCCTCCCAGTGTCATGTGATTCCCGCCGCCGGTGCCAGTATGCCGCCCGTCAAGCATAAATTTTTCCGTTCCCAACCGTAACTGATGCGCTTCGTCATAGAGTACTGAGGTGTGCTCGACGACTTCATGCCAATCGCGTGCGGGATGAATGTTGACCTCGATAACGCCAGGGTCGGGAGTCACCGAAAAATGCCGGAGCCGCCAGTCCAACGGAGGGAAATAACCTTCAAGGAACACCGACCAGTTACACTCTTTTGCTGTCGACTCGATCGAAGCAATGAGATCGAGATAGTGCTCTAAGTATTTCACGGGAGGGAGAAACACGTACAAACGCCCATCGCGCACTTCGACGCACAATGCAGTCCGAACCAGCTTGTTGACGTCTGCCTCCGTTGCAGGAAGAGACTTCAATATTTGTTCAGGCATCCCTTCATGGGGTATGCTGTCCGGAGCAGACTCGGCGTAGCGCGTCGCAACCTCGCCATGTACATCTCGCAAAGGCAAACGAGGAGCAAATGGCGACTGCTCAGGCTCGAACTCGTGTTCTTCAGGGACGACCCAGGGCAAAGAATCCAACGGCAGGCGATATCCCATCGGAGAATCACCCGGCACGAGAAACAGGTG
Organism: uncultured Enterobacteriaceae bacterium; assembly: GCA_964618735.1. Classification (GTDB taxonomy): domain Bacteria; phylum Desulfobacterota; class Binatia; order Bin18; family Bin18; genus SYOC01. The sequence continues at coordinate 12,753 of CAZUFQ010000033.1, read as the reverse complement.
GTCACGGCGGAAGAGCCAGGGGCCGCTTCCCCATTCACCAGTATGCGCCTCCCCCTGCCACTTCAGCGGCAGCGTATAGCCGACCACCGCGCCTAAGCCTCGGTCTAAAAGGCGAGCGAGGCGCCGACGCTCTTCTGGGTCCTTCAAATCAGCTTGCAAAGGATCAAGATTGATCGGCAACGTCTCTTCTTTCCACAGATAGTATGCGGTGTCTTCATAGCCTGACAGGATATGCTTTGTGGACACACCGAGACGAGCGGAAAGAGCGTGTATGAAATGGCGAGCTTGCTCAATGTTGTAATCATAGACATGATTCTCATTCGCTAATAACGTCAAATCACGCCAGACTGGGATGCCGTCTTGACGCCAGAAGCAATACAACCCCCAACGCGGCAGCGACTCTCCTGGGTACCATTTGCCTTGCCCGTAGTGCAACACTCCACCAGGTGCAAATCGTTCCCACAGACGGTGCAGTAAAGTAGAGGACAGTTTTCGTTTATCTGTACCCAACTCGGCTTTTTTCCACTCCTCTCCATCCGTTTCTTCAAAAGACACCAAGGTTGGCCCC
>CAZUFQ010000033.1:5074-12175 GCA_964618735.1 uncultured Enterobacteriaceae bacterium | reverse complement strand
TGGTTTGCCAAAGGTACTCAACTTGCCCACATTGCTTTTACGAGTATGGCTTATGTACGCGTGGGTTTTCTGGAACGCGGGGCACGTTCATGGGGAATTGGAAATCGACCTTGCATTCGTCAGTGAGCCCCGTCACCGGCGCGGCGCTAACAGGATCAGGAGTGCAGGACAGTGGAATATGCCCTTCTCCGGCAAAGAGGCCTGACGTGGGATCAAGGCCAATCCAGCCGGCGCCAGGAATGAACACTTCCGCCCACGCGTGCAGATCAGTGAAATCCATTTCCGGTCCAGCAGGCCCCTCAAGCGGCTTAATGTCCGCCTGCAGCTGAATCAAATAACCAGACACAAACCGTGCAGCTAACCCGAGGTGACGAAGAATCTGCACGAGCAGCCAGCCCGAATCCCGACAGGAACCTTTGCGCAGCGTAAGAGTTTCCTCGCAGGACTGTACGCCCGGCTCCATGCGGATGATGTAGTCAATATCGCCTCGCAAGCGGAGGTTAAGATCGACCAAACAATCTACAGTCGCTCGCGGAGAACGATCGACGCCGGCCAGCCACTCTCTCAGCTGAGGGCCACTCTCTTTGATCTCAAGATACGGTCGGAGTTCCTTCTCCAATTGCGGATCATAGGAAAAGGGGATGTGCTGCGCATAGGGATCGAGAAAGAAGTCAAACGGATTGATGACGATCATTTCTGCAACGAGCCCTACTTCGACCGCAAGTTCACGAGTTTTTTCCGGAAAGACCAAACGAGCCAGAAAATTGCCGAAGGGATCTTGTTGCCAGTTCAAAAAGTGCTGCTCAGGAGTGATCTTGAGCGAATACGCAGTGATCGGCGTGCGACAATGTGGGGCAGGCCTGAGACGCACGAGATGAGGCGACAAGGAAACCAAACGATCATAGCGATAGTGAGTCAAATGCTGGAGGGCGATGCGTATAGCCATGCACGCGTTCCTTCTACCGGTTGTTTTTAGATGAGAGCTACGATCAGTAGCAATGAAATGTCTTTAATGTTGAAAAGGGATAAACGATCTTCAGCTCTAAAGTGTAGCTCCCCCATCGTTCCCTTGGCTCTTCAGCGAGAAAGCGAACTGCTGCTCCAGGGCTTCTTAGTCCGGTCTGGAGAGTTCTGCAAGAGGGAGGCCAACAAACCGACTGAAATGAGGTCGGAAAACCAGGCTCATTGTGCCGCCCATCGGGCGTAGAGTTGCGTTCGACTGTTTCTTTAGCAACACAGTATGCAAAAAAAACAGGCGCCAGCCAGTGACAGCCTGGTAGTGGTACAATTTAATCGGGTCGCCTTCTTGCGCAGTAGGGGTCCGATTCATCGGACCCGCCACAGGGCTTGATGAATCAAGCCCCTACACGGTGAAGCGCAAGGGTTGATCGTTGTCAGGGGTCATCCATTCCTGCAAAATTGCACCACTACCGACAGCCTGTACAACTTCCCCCTCGTCGGCATACAATTCACCCCCGAGGAGGGGAGCAATATGGAAACACGGACGCGGTGGACCGTCTTGTGGTTTCTGGTGTTCATTAGCGTCGTGCGCAGCATGGACGCAGTGAATTTCTCAGTAGCCGCCAAGCAAATTATGCCGGAGTACGGCTTGTCAAATGTACAGATGGGCGCGTTGTACACCGTCTTTACCGCCGGCTATGCGCTGTTTCATGTACCCGGTGGCTGGTTAGGCGATACGGTCGGTCCGCGTCGCATGCTGACCCTGGCGATTCTCTGGTGGTCGATGTTTACTGGGTTGACAGCGATCGCCGGGGACTGGTGGATTGCCGGCATGCTGGGACCTTTGGGATCGTTTATGGTCATCCGCTTTCTCATCGGCGTCGGGGAAGGAGCAGCGTATCCGAACTCGGCGCGTACGATAGCTAGTTGGATGGCGCCAGATGAGCGGGCGATTGCGAGCGGCTTGGTGCTCTCTGGCATTGGCGTCGGATATGGACTGGCGCCGCCAGTCGTCTCCTGGATTATGGTGCACTATGGCTGGCGGCCCGCCTTTTACGTCTTTGCGCTGGTGGGGCTAGTCCTCGCTGGGCTGTGGTATCGCCTGGCGACAGATCGCCCAGATGATCATCCCTATGTGTCCCCACAAGAGCTGCAGCGCATTCAGGGGAATGAAGCGCGCCTGGAGCAACAGCCCACCCCGTGGCGGGCAATTCTGACCCATCCAAACGTCTGGCTTTTGATGATCGCCAACTTCGGGTTTGGCTATGGCATCTACATCTTCCAGTCCTGGTTTTATCTGTACTTGGTCAATGTGCGTGGGTTCTCGATCATGCAAGGCGGGGTTCTCACGACTGGACCGTTTCTCGCGGTGACTGTGTTGGGGCCGATTGGCGGGGTGTGTTCTGATCTCTTGGTCAAGCGTTATGGGGCCACAGTCGGACGACGCGCAGTAGCCGCAACAGGGCTGTTTTTAGCCGCCGGCTGTCTATACCTTGGCGCCCAGGCCGCGGATCCATACGTCGCCGTGCTCTTGTTGTCTCTCGGAGATGGTTTGCTCTATTTTGCCGGCGCGGCTGGATTAGGCGCGGTGATCGATATCGCGGGACCACATTCTGGCACAGTGTATGGCATCACCGTCACCGCAACCCAAGTGGGCGGAGCCGTAGCCCCCACATTGACGCCCATCATTGCTGATCGCTTCGGTTGGGAAGCAGCGCTCCAGTTCGCTGGGGTCCTCGCCTTGGGCGCTGCATTCGTTTGGTTGTTCGTTGACGTCGCCAAAAAGATTGTCGTAGCAGGCGAGCGACAGAGGAATGCCGAGCCGTTAGCCGTCGTTCGATAAGTAGTGCAAGCGGAAAATTGTCCTCTTGTTGAGCCTTGTCTTTGCCGGTATGCCATTCTACATACAGAGCTTGTGCAAGCGCATGAAGCCAAAGGAGGGAACACAATGAAGCTCGAAGAGATGGTGCAAGAACTGTGGGATCGCGAAAAGATCAAAGAGTTGACCTACGCGTACGGCCTCGCCATCGAGGCGCAAGATGAAGAACGCATGGCGAATCTGTTTACCGAGGACGGTTCGGTGGACTTCAGTTCGCTGGGCAGAGGAATCACGAAAGGGCGGTCCGCCCTCAAGGAATTTTATCGCGGCACCTGGCCGCTGCGGGTGAAGCCGTTTTTCACCAATCATGTGATTCACATCGACGGCAACAGCGCCACTGGAATATGCTCACTAGAAAACCGCGCTACACGAGGGGACGAGAGTATGATCGGCGCTGGGCGGTTGCACGATGAGTTCGAGAAAGTAAATGGCGAGTGGAAATTCAAATCCCGGCGCGTCGAGATGTTCTATTTCGTACCGCTCTCCGAAGGCTGGGCAAAAGCGACAGGACCGGGGAAATTGTAGTCGGCCCGTTCGCTGCGCTCACTCTATGGCAGATGGCTCACTCGCTGCGCTCGTTCTATGGCAGATAGCTCCGACCATCAGCGATATGCCATCGAGCGACCACAGGGAGCGGGCCATAGAGCGCACGCAGTGCGCGGGTTATCTGCTATCAAGCGAGTGCAACGAGCGGGCTATAGAATGAGCGCGCCATTCTACAGAGGAGAATCAGTGTATGTCTGACATTGCCTTTCGTTCAGCTCTAGAGCTGGTAGTCGCCATCCGCAATCGTGAGGTGAGCAGCCGCGAGTTGCTGGACCACTATCTCAAACGCATTGAACAATACAACTCACAGATCAACGCCGTTGTGACACTTGACGTCGATCGCGCCAGAAAGCGAGCGGACGAAGCCGACCAGGCGCTCGCCCGAGGAGAGCTGTGGGGTCCGCTGCATGGTCTGCCGATGACAATTAAGGACACCATCGAGACGGCAGGAATACGAACGACCGCCGGGGCTCCAATCCACACGAATCATATTCCAGCGCATGATGCGCCTGCCGTTGCACGACTGAAAACGGCTGGAGTCATCATTTTCGGTAAAACCAATACGCCCGTGTTTGCCGGAGATGCGCAAACCTATAACCCCATCTTTGGAGTGACGAATAATCCGTGGGATCTGACGCGCTCTCCCGGGGGCTCTTCAGGCGGCGCGGCGGCGGCTCTCAGCGCCGGACTTACCGGATTAGAACTGGGCAGCGATATAGGAGGTTCGATTCGCAACCCGGCGCACTATTGCGGCGTCTACGGTCATAAACCGAGCTATGACATTATTCCCTTACGAGGCCACATCCCCGGACCACCGGGGTCTCTCTCCGGGGCGGACATTGCAGTCTTGGGACCGCTTGCCCGTAGCGCTAAAGACCTTTCGTTAGCCTTGGGGCTTCTCGCTGAACCAGAAGAAGACGAAGGCCTGGCTTGGCGGTTAGAATTGCCTTCGCCGCGCCGGGGCGCCTTGCGCGAATATCGCGTGGCGGCGTGGTTAGATGATCCGGCGTGTCCTATCGATAGCGAAGTGCGGAGTCGACACGAAGCAACAGTGCAAGCCTTGCGACAAAATGGAGTCAAAGTAGACGACCAAGCGCGTCCAGGCTTTCGGTTCACCGATGCGCTTCGTGTCTACCTGCGTTTGTTATGGGCGGCGATTGCTCCCGGACTCGAACCCGAAGAATTCCAAAATTTTGTTGAAATGAGCGGTCAATTGCCTCAGGATGACGACGGGTATCTCGCGCATTTTGCCCACGGGGCAGTGCAACGCCATCGGGACTGGATCTTGTGGAATGAAATGCGCGCCCAATACCGGCGGTACTGGAAAGAGTTCTTCACGAACTACGATGTGCTCTTATGTCCAATTACACCGACGTCCGCCATTCCGCACGATCACAGTGAACCGATGCTAGCGCGGACAATTCACGTGAACGGCCAAACGCGTCCCTACCTCGATATTGTTGCATGGGCCGGCCTGATCGGCATGGCCTATCTGCCAGTGACCATGGCGCCGGTTGGTCGCACTTCTCAAGGATTGCCGGTTGGTGTCCAGATTGTCGGACCGTATCTTGAGGACCGCACTACCATCGACTTTGCCCGCCGTTTAGCTGACGTCATTGGCGGGTTCGAGGCGCCGTTAGGCTATGAATAATCAAGTGATATCTACGGAAACCTCCACGCTGGTTGCGACGTATTGCCGCACGCTTCACGCTTCCATAGAGCGCATTTGGGAAAACGTGCGCGACTGGGAGCATTTGCCGTGGCTGCATCGTGCATCGTTCCTCAACGTGAAGTTGTTAGAACAGACGTCTTCGTCCTGGCGAGCGCAGATTATGATGCCCCCTGCGGCAACGCCGCGCGAGGCCATCATTGAAATTCAAATGGACCAACCGAATCGGCGCTATTGGAGTAGAACGTTAGAAGGGCAAGGCGCGGGCGGAGAGATTCTTACCTGCTTGACGCCGACTGGCTCCCATGAGACGGACATTGTTGTCGAGTTCCGAGCGCTTGTTAAGAATGACAAGCAAGCCCAAGCCCTCGGCGCCGCGTATCTCCGCTTGTATGAACGGTTGTGGGATGAAGATGAACGCATGATGCAGCGACGACAGGAACTGCTTGACGCGGGAAAGATTGGTGTTGAACCGAGGCTGCTCCATCGTACGGTCTCCTCCAGAGGATATAGGGGAAGCTTCCATGAATTTAGAAAGACGGGACTGTAAGAAAAGTCCGAGTAAGCATACACTGAGATGCGTCATGATCAAAGACACAGTGAGGCATTATGGGCTGGCAAGAGCTATCGACAAGTTCCCATTACCAAACCGCAGTCGCTATTGAGCAAGAATTACAGAAAGGCAATATTCTCGAAGCTACGGCTGGCGTCAAGGAGTTAATTGAAGCCTTGGGGCGATCAGAAAAACGCGCATTAAAAAGCCATCTTGTACGGCTTATGGCGCATATTATCAAATGGCGCACTCAACCAGAGAGGCGTTCTTATAGTTGGGCGGCTACGATCTACAATGCCCGAGAAGAAATTCAAGACATCCAAGCCGAGACTCCCAGTTTGACAGACGCGGTTATTCAGGAGATGTGGGACCGCTGTTTTCTGGCGGCAAAGCGAGAAGCCGAAGGGGATATGAATCAAGCGGCTTCGGTCACCGAGTTATCGTGGCGCGAGGTGTTTGAAGAGATCTATGAGAAGTCGTAGACCCGCCTCAACCCACGTTCTCTCTACTGACTCCTAGTTCTGTTGCCTATCGAAACAGTTGAGAAAATCTAGTAGATATTGATTAACCAGCTCGGGCTGTTCTTGTTGCACCCAATGACTACAGCGCGGAATGTATTTAATCTCCAAACGATCAGCAAAATATGGCTCCATGTCGTACGTCAGTTCTTTGCCGAGCGCGATGTCCTCTTCGCCCCAGATGAGTAATGTGGGGCAGGTGATTTGTGGAAATAACCGTTCTCCGTCACGCACGGTTTCGCGGAACGCCGCGCGATAGTAGTTGATCGCCGCCGTCAAGGCTCCAGGTTTTAGGAGCGCGTTGACATAATGACGGAGTTCTTCATCAGGAAAAGCTTCTTTACGAATTGCCATACCGCGGAACGCTTGCTCGACAAACCACCGCGCATTCAGGCGAATTCCCCATTCCGGTAACCAGGGAATCTGAAAAAAGAATATGTACCAACTACGACGAAGCTGGCGGAGGTTCGAGCGTAAATGCTTTTGCAATGGCCCCGGATGCGGGCAGTTCATCACCACCAGCCGTTCAGTCGCCTGCGGATAATGCGAGGCGAACGCCCAAGCCACGCCGCCGCCCCAATCATGTCCGATGATGATCGCTTTTTCTTCCCCGAAGGCACGAATCAGTCCCATGACGTCAGCAGTAAGCCTATCCACTCGATAATTGGCGACGCCTACAGGCTTGTCACTTTCGTTATACCCACGCAGGTCAGGAGCGACCACGCGAAAATGCTGGGCCAGCACCGGGATTTGATTTCGCCAAGAGTACCAAAACTCGGGGAACCCGTGAAGCAGAATTACAAGAGGTCCCTGCCCTTGCGTCACATAATGTAATCGGACGCCGTTAACATGAGCGAAGCCATGTTGCATGACATCGCTTTATAGCTCGTTCGCTGCGCTCACTCTATAGCAGATGGCAAATGGCTCGCTCGTTTCACTCGCTCGATGTCTCACTCGCTACGCTCGCTCTATGGCA
>CAZUFQ010000033.1:0-5064 GCA_964618735.1 uncultured Enterobacteriaceae bacterium | reverse complement strand
CCTCGTTCCCAGGCTCTGCCTGGGAACGCAGCCCCTAGATGCGGTTGAGCTATGACCCTACGACATGCCCAGGCAGAGCCTGGGCATGAGAAAGAGTCATTTGCTATGTATTCAACCCTGCCTTTTTTGCCCTCTCAATGACGATCTTTTCGATGTCAGCAATCGGACCATCAATCATGCGGCCCCGGAAGGCCACAGCGCCCTTCCCTTCGGCAACCGCTTGTTCAAACGCAGCAACTAACTCGCGGGCATAATCCACTTCTTCCTGGGTGGGAGTGTAAATTACATTCACAGGCTCCACCTGATTGGGATGGATGCAGGCTTTGCCTTCGTAACCAAGTTGTTTTCCCTGACGAGTTTCTACGGCTAACCCTTCGATATTGGGAATATCGAGAAACACATTATCGATCGGGGTAATACCGGCAGCTTTGGCCGCCATCACCACCTGACAGCGCGCATGGAACACCACCCCTTCAGTCGAGGGGGCCGCCTTGATGCCCATCGCTAGAGAAAAGTCGCCGTGCCCAAAGGCGATACCGGCAATACGCGACGTCGCTTTCGCAATGGCGAAGGCGTTGCCGATCGCTTCCGGCTGTTCAATTAAAGGCAAGAGTGTGACCGAGCCGGCTGCGCGGCCACAGCGCTGCTCCACCAGCGACACCAGACGATCGACGAACTGGATGCTCTCAGCAGAATTGGTCTTCGGCACGACCAGGCCATCCGCTCCCGCTTCCACCATCGCCAGCACATCGTCAAGAAAATAAGGCGTATCCAACGCATTGATGCGTACAGTCCGCTCAAAACGCGCGAACCCTTGGTCTCGCAGCACCTCCTTCATGGTTTCCCGGGCCGCCGGCTTCCGCTCCGGCGCAACGGCGTCTTCGAGATCGAAGATGAGGGTATCCGCTGCAGAGTCTTTGGCTTTGGCGAAAAACTTCTCACTGCTGGCAGGAACGAATAGTAAACTGCGACGTAGACGGGACATAATGATTTCTCCTCTCCAGTGGATTATCCCAATGAATCAGATGGACAGTAGACCGTCATGCCCGCGCAGGCGGGCATCCAGAGAGATTCAACACGAACCAGTGGTTATTTCTCCTAGATTCCCGCTTTCGTTGGAATGACGCCTTGATCAATTATCCACCGAGATCAATGTAGCAGCATTCTATATGACGCCTTTCTCTTTCAACTCCACCAACCGCTCTTTCGACAATCCAAGCTTGTCACAATAGATCTCTTCGTTGTGCTGCCCCATGCGGGTCGGCCCAGGCCAGCGAATTTTTCCAGGTGTACGCGAAAGTCTGGGAAAGACATTTTGCATCCGTATGGGACCTAACTCAGGGTCCTCTACCGTAGTTACCGCTTCACGCGCCTGAAAATGAGGATCGGCAAAAATGTCGGCGATACTGTAGACTGGCGCGCACGCGCATTCGTACTCATCAAATTTTTGCAACGCGGCTTCCGCCGTCTGCTCTGCAATCCAGCCGCCGACAATGCGATCAACTTCATCAATATTAGCAATGCGGGCGCGATTGTCTTTGAAGCGCGGATCATTGATGAGGTCCGGCTGCCCAATTGCCGCAAAGACGCGCGCAGCTATCGCAGGAGCGTTGGCCGAGAGCGCTAACCAACGGCCATCTTTCGTCTTGTAGATATTACGCGGCGCGCCAATCGACGGCACGCGGTTGCCGGTGCGTTGCTGTACTTTGCCAAGTTGATCGTAAGTAATCGCTTGATCGCCAAGAATGGTAAAAAGCGGCTCCAGCACACTCAGATCAATGTATTGCCCTTTGCCGCTCTTGTGATCGCGCTCATACAAAGCCATCATCGTGGCCCAGGTTCCCAGCTGACCGGCAACAGCGTCGGCGAGGCCCGTGCCTGGCAGCGTCGGCGGTCCATCCGCTTGGCCGGTGATAAAAGCAAAACCGCTCATCGCCTCGGCCAGCGTGCCAAATCCAGGCTTGTCTTTGTATGGTCCAGTTTGACCGAATCCGGACACGCGCACGAACACGAGGCGCGGATTGAGGGCGTGCAACACCTCCCATCCCAGTCCCCATTTCTCCATTGTCCCTGGACGAAAATTCTCCGTAAGGACATCCGCATCAGCAATAAGCTTTTTAAAAATCTCCTGGCCTTCGGGTTTTCCTAGATCAAGAGTGACACATCGCTTGTTGCGATTGGTGATTTTCCACCAGAGAGGAATGCCATCCTTCGCGGCGCCTAATGAGCGCAAGCTATCTCCCGATTTGGGATGCTCAACCTTGATCACGTCAGCGCCAAAATCTCCCATATTTTGCGAGATCGTCGGCGAGGCGAAGAGCACGGCGATATCAACGACTTTCAGTCCCTCAAGCGGCAGGTTCCCCATGAATCCAGGTTCCTCCTCGAATGGCATTCTTGTCCCGGCGTTTGTAGCGCGTTTCTCACCAGAGCGCAAAGATGCTCACTGTCGCTGAAATACCGAGATGAGCGGCGTCTGCAACAACATCCGTCCCTGGGGCGCTAAAGTTGCCTCAAAAATGCCGGAGGAACCACGACTCAACACAATGCCTTCAGGTTCTAACACGCGCAGCATCTCGCTCACAGTTCGTGCGAAAGTCTCAGGAGCCATGGGAATTTCGGGGTTAAAAACGTTAGCAACATAAATCACTCGCATGGATTGATTCGCCAAAGCGCTGAGATCGCTCATCGTGCCATGATGCAGACGGAGGCGCGAGGGAAGCGTGGGATCCGAATGTTGGAGTACGGAGAAACTCTGTGCAGCTTCGATGATATGTTCCCCGATCCATTCGTAACCATGGACGCAGTCTAATGCAAAGACTCGCAACAAGTCGTACGGCTCCATGACGTTCATGCCGAAGCCAAGGCTCAACCCCTGCGCTGGCCTGCGGTTCCGCACCAAGTCTAATAAGTTGATATGAGTAAGCGCTTGCACCAGGCCGATGGCTTGCGTCAACGCCGGCGCAACCTGTCCCCCGACACTATCGCGCAGTCCAGTAAATTGCAGCAATAACCCATAGGCGGGGTCATCGCGCCAGGGCGCGTCGGCATCTGAAAATAAATCTCCTTCGATAAATCGGCGCCAACGTTCGTTCATGTGTGATGCTCACAACTCGAATCTAGGACTTCGTCATCACTAACCCGGAAGCTTGCCATTTGGCAAGCGGAGAGTCTGCGCAAAGCGCATCATCAGTTGCCCTCTTTCCTTTATCAACCAGCTTTGCTTGCCCGTCATTCCCGCGCAGAGCCTGCCCCCGCGAAGGCGTGGGGCGGGAATCCAGGATTTTGTCATCTCCCCTTTGCACGAGATGCTGAGGTGCAAACTTTTATCTTTGTCTTCTTTATTTCCCTTGACTTGTGAAAAGCGAAAAAGGTAGAGTCCGCTTGTAGCTAAAAGAATACTACACAGAAAAGAAAAACCTATGCGGACGATTTCTATCTTTTCATTGGTGACATTCCTCACGTGTACCGCGCCTCTATGGGCAAAAGATGGCTGGGATAGTGCAAGCAAAGATGCAGTGCTCAAAGCCGATTGGCCTCAGGTCGCTGAGATAACACGGGCATGGAGAGAGCAGGAGCCCGACTCGGTGGTTGCTCATTGGTTGGCAGGGTACGCCGGATTAGCAACGGGGGACTATCGGTCGGCGACAGATGGGTTTGGACGTTTGCATAAACCGAAAAGCTTCCCCCAGCTTCATGAGTGGGCTGCGGGACTCGTTGCGGACAATCCCCGCAATCCTGTGCCCTTGATGCTGCAAGGCGATGCCTCGGCTCGGGCTGGAAAATACGAGGACGCTCTTGCTTTCCTCGATAAAGCGGTCAGCCTCGACCCGCACTCCGCTCTCATCTACAACACGCGCGGTGTCATCAAAGCCTTGGCTAGCAAGCCGCAAGAGGCCATGGCGGATTTTACCGAGGCCACGCGTTTGTCTCCCGAATTTGCCGATGCCTATGCGAATCAGGGACTGCTCCGTTTAACACAAGGAGAGCAGGACCAAGCAGTAGCCAGCTTCTCTGCCGCGCTCGAACGTGCGCCGGACTTCGCGCTGGCCTACCATGGGCGCGGCAAGGCGGTGGCAGCGATACGCAGATCGAGCGTGCCGATTCGTACGCCCTGGATACGAAGAGCCTCATACTGCTCCAGACAACGGTGATCAAAAGCGAGAATATGCACCGCACTAAAGAACTGCACCGTCTGTTGGAGTTTGGTGTAGGCCAGGAGAAGCTGGTCGGAGGGAAGCTGACGACTCAGCAAGGCTAACCGTCCCCGCACGGCTTCCTGCACGGTGACAATACTAACACTCAGTGCTTCCGGTGGCTGTGCCCGTAGCCGAGTGAGTAACGGCAGATGTCCACGTTCCTGTAAGCTTACATGATCGGTGTCGAGCAGGAAACGAATCATTCCGTTTCCTGCTCCTTCCGGTATCGTTGTAGTTCCGCCAGATACTCATCAAACTGGGGATCAGTAGCCGAACGTCCGAACGTGTCCAGCCACGGGTTACCAGTCGGAATACTGACCTCCACCACCACCGCATCCTTCAGCCAGAGAGAAAGTTTCTGTTTGACCTGCTCCACCGCCTCGCTCGCGGTCGGGGCGCTGCTCTCCAACTGCGGCAACCCTAAGGGGCAAGCAACAAAGCGCGTGGCGGATTCGGGCCGAACAATCACAGTACATTGCATAGCGTCTGCTCCTTCTTTGGCGGTTACTCTGGGAGTTGATGAAACTGGCCTGGCTTGATTACTAAGAGATCCACATCGCTGTATGGCCCCATAATCCTGCGCACGGCGGAGCCAAACAGAATGATCTTTTAGGCTTGGCTACTTTAACGATGCGATAAATAATATCGTCAAGGACTTCTTGGCGAACTCGCCCGCGTTTTTCCATCTACTCACTCTTGGTCGTTTTTCTCTTGATGATCAGTCGCATCAAATGGCACGGAGGAAGGAAAGTCAAGCCATGACCCCGATGGAGCGGAGGTGGGGAAATAGAAGTGAGAGCCTGAAGAGTGCCCCGTAGGCTGGGTTGAGCCACGCGAAACCCAGCTATTTTATAAAATCAGAGTG
>CAZUFQ010000032.1:978-16260 GCA_964618735.1 uncultured Enterobacteriaceae bacterium | reverse complement strand
TCCTCCCCAAGACATTGCAAAAACGAACAGTACAGAATACAGTCCGCCCGCGCCGCTCACTATGCTCAAGAGCTTGCATGTACAATTCGCTGACACGTTTGGTGGCGCCCATTACGTTGGTGGGGTTGACCGCTTTATCAGTGGAGATCTGGATGAACGTTTCAACATGATGCCGCACCGCAGCTTCACATAAACGGCGCGTGCCAATGATATTATTCAACACGCCTTCTTCTGGATGCGCCTCCATCATGGGCACATGCTTGTACGCTGCGGCGTGAAACACCAATTGGGGCGCATATTGCCCGAACACCTCTTGTAATCGCGCCCCGTTTTTAATATCAGCGAGAAAAGCAACCTTTTGGTGAGCTGACAGCCACTGCTGCATTTCCAAGTCAATCTCGTAGAGAGCGCTTTCAGCCTTGTCTAAGAGAATCAACAACTCAGGCTTACACTGCGCAAGTTGTCGGCACAGCTCTGAGCCGATCGAGCCGCCAGCCCCAGTCACGAGTACACGTTTACCGGAGACAAAACGGAGAACCGGCGTCAAATCCAACTGCACTGGTGGACGCGTGAGCAGGTCTTCAATAGAAAGATCACGAATCTGATTCACAGTGACGGAATCATCCAAGATGTCACGAAGCCCAGGCAGTGTTTTGATCGGCACCTTGAATGGCTCCAAAATCTGTACGAGTTGACGGATCATCCTGGGGTCTGCACTTGGAATGGCGACCAATACCGCATGAGGATTTTCTCTAGCAATAATTTCGGGAAGGGCTGCTCTCGTGCCGAGCACTGGAACCCTGTGAATGCGCATCCCTTGTTTCTGCGGACTATCGTCGATGAAACCAATGGGATCATATTCAAAATTATGAAGTTTCATGTCTCGGACAATCATCTCTCCAGCGTCACCAGCCCCATAAATGAGGATACGTTTGCCTTGTGTTCGACTCGCCAATTCCCTATAGAACCGAGGAAGCAGACGAATACCGGCGAGAAAAAATAACAGTAAGAGAGAATCAATAATAAAAATGGAGCGTGGATAGCCAAGTTGTCCGAAAAGATTCTTTAAAGTAAAGGCGAAAAAGATGGTGCTCAACAACACGCTGAGCAAGATGTTCCGCAAATCCCACAGTCCGGTGTAACGCCAAAATCCCTCGTATAATCGGAAAGGTACAAAGGTAGAACCTCGCACCACGAGAAGCCAGAGGAGCGCGTCTGACCATATCTGCGAGTAATTGTCGGGAATATCGCCGTCAAAGCGAATCCAGAAGGCAAGATAATTGGAAAGAGCAACAATCCCGAGTTGAAGAAGAACAAGAAAGATACGACGGTGCTCAAAAAAGAAAGTCATCATGACAACAAACTCGATCATCCTGATCGCTGCGCCTGCTCGCGACTCCGCAGAACATCACAGCACCCCTACCGGCTCCCTAACCCTCCTAGCCCAGTACTTTTTCTACTTGCTCACATACGCGCTCAAACTGCGCATCTATCATGTGCGAATAGAGGGGCAAAGCGAGACCTTCGCTGCTTGCTTTCTCTGTCTCTGTCAGCTTAGCACTCACACGCATGGGAAATTTTTGAAAAATTGTTTGGGTATGCACTGGCGGAGAAAAATACCGCTTTGTCTGAATCCCAGCTTCTTTCAACGCCGTATACACCTCATCGCGGTTTCGCCGCGCCTTGTCTGAGATGAAGAGCACGAAGTAATTCCCACTAGTCATGCGATTGTCGGGATACTGCTGCACCCAACATCCAGACAACCCTCCAAGCCGTTCACGGTATTGCGTTATCCGTTGCCGTCGGGCGGCGACTAAATTATCAAGGTTCCGCAAAGAAAGCAAAGCGACAGCGGCATTTAGTTCATTCATCCGCGCAGAAAGCCCCAGGTGAATCATATCCTCGCCCTGCACGGGATCTTTTCCATAGTCACGCATAGAGCGGAGGCGCTGCGCCAGGTCATCATCATTCGTCGTCACGACGCCCCCTTCCACCGCAGTCACCACTTTGGTTGGGCTCAATGAAAATACCTCACAGACTCCAAAACCGCCTGCGGATTTGTTTCGATATGTGGAACCCAACCCTTGCGCACTATCAAAGTAGACAGGGAGCCCTTTACGTTTGCCAATCTCCAGGAGAGGGTCGATGTCAGGCGGTAATCCATAGATGTAGACGGGACAAATCGCCGCTGTTTTTGCGGAAAGATTCCGCTCAACCTCTTCGGGATCAAGCGTATAGGCGCCAGGAAGACAATCACAGAAAACAGGAATCACGCCCCCCCAGACAAGCGCCTGCGCCGTCGCCGCAAAAGTGAAGGAGGGCACGATGATCTCACTGCCGGCTGGCAATCGCAACGCCTGCGGGATCAGCATCAACCCTGCGGTACACGAAGAAAGAGCAATCGCATGTCGCGCCCCTGTTCGTTGACACATTTCTTCTTCGAATGTCCGCACAACGGAACCAACAGTGACAACGCCAGACTCCCAACTTGAACGAATGAGATTTTCGACCTCCTGGAGGGAAGGCAAAGTCGGTCGGATAATGGAAAGGATATTCGCAAGATCAGCCATGAGTCGTCTTCTCCATAGACCGCAGGGCATCGTAAACCTGCGCGAAAGTGGTAATCTCAAGATCAGAAGCATAGTCCATGGAAATAGGTTCTCGACGAGCGTGCAACCCTTCCACATGACGAATACGCACACTCCCCAGGCCCGCTCGACGAGCGCCCAGAAAGTCTTTTTGCGGATTATCAGCAATATACACAGCCGCGCTCGCGGAAACACCCAATCGCTCTGACATCAACAAAAATGGTTGCGGACTCGGTTTCCACGCAGACGGTCCCAGTTCGTCAGAAAAAACCACTCCGTCAAAATAACATCGAATACCAAGCGCTTCGAGCTTCCGCTGCTGTACCGACAGATACCCATCTGTCACCAACCCAAGACGGTACGAGGAACGTAGGGTTGTCAACATTCCTCGTACGTCCGGGAAGGGGACAATCTCAGGGATGTGTTCGCGATAGACATCGATCATCTGTTGTACCCTCTCGGCAGAGGCAAGACCAAACATGTCAAGCCATTGGTCGAACGAATTGCCACGCACCCCGGTCTCGAATAATTGCTTAAAGACAGCAAACCCTGAATGACGAGCAATTCCTAATTGTTCTTCTGCCCATATGGCAACAGCGTGGAAACCACTCAAAACGTAAGAACGCTCAGGATAAAGCGTATCATCAAGGTCAAAGACGACGGCTCGCAATGGCGGCATAATCTGCTCTAGAAAGAAAAAATGATTCATCAAATCGGGTCAGATATAATCCGATTTTATAGGTCCCAAGCGGAGGAATATTGACAGGCAAACCGGCAATTTTCGCAAGCAACCAACTAGGGGTATTTACCCCAGCGGCGATTCCTAGTGGGAGTCCTCCTCCCATACGGGCATTGATTTCGGTAAAATACGGAACCCCATCTTTTAAAATACATTGCACGGTGATAGGCCCGATCGCTGGCAATGCTTTGGCTATCTTCACACACGCATCGGTAATGCCCTTGTCATAAATAGTGACGCCTTTCGCAACTTCTCCCCACCGGACTTCAATGCGCTTACGAGAGACAACGCCTAAGACCTTTCCATCAAAGTCACAAATGACATCACTGGTGATCTCTTCGCCAGGAAGGTACTCCTGGATAATCGGCTCCAGGATGTACTCTGAAAAGAAATCGAGTTCTCTCGGATTCTGGACTTTGAATGTATGCTTCGCCGCACTGCCGGAGCGTGGTTTGATAAACAGAGGAAATTCATGCTGTGACGCCTCCGATTGTCCTGGCAACCAGGAATAGGGAGTAGGGAGGTCGAGACCACGAAAAAAATCGACGGTCCGCCATTTATCTTCAACAATCGGGACAGCGGCAAGCGGGACCACGGCAAGTTTCGACCCGGTCGGCTAAGTTTCCTTTCGATGCGTGGCAAGCACTGGCACGTCAGGGTCTATCAACGGAAAGATTGCACGAATCTGCTCTCGCCAACATATGGCAATAAGCGTGGGAATATAATCTGGAGAATGAAGACGCGGGACCAGATAGAAATGATCAACCAAGCGCAAAGCTGGCGCGAGAGGGTCGATATCCAAACCGACGATGTTCCCTGAAAGCGAGAGATCAGCGTAAGCTTGTATAAAGGAGCGTATCAACTCAACGCGACGGCCGACACTTGAGAATAGAACATTCATTTATCCGCCCGTCCGCTTTTAAGAGCGATCACAAAGTAGCCCCCCGTTACTCGATTAGCTTGGAAGCCATCTACCAAAAGAGGGTCCAATAATTTAAGGGGGAAAAAAAACATTGCTGATGCGGCCTTTGCTGGCATGTACAGGAAACGCACCAACCGTCCCATAGAGCTAGCAGTAAACTCAACAAGCACCCGGTATAAAGCAGTCGCTGGTCCTGTAGTCATACCAAGTTTAATACAATGAAGATCTGCCTGATCCATGAGCTGTTGAATTCCCTCACAAGTAAAGCGCCAATAGTCAGTCGGACCAGGATGGTATCCAATGACAAAAGGAACTTGACAATACAATAGACCATCCATTCGTAGGACCCGTGATATTTCTCGGACAGCTTGGAAAGGATCCGCCACATGTTCTAGCGTTTCTTGCGTAACAACAACGTCGAATACCTCATCATGAAAAGGAAGGCGGTGGGCATCTGCTATACAGTCTACATTTCTAGCCTGCGTGATATCGAGATTGACAAGTCGGTCGTGTAGTCTCGTTGAACCGCTGCCGATATTCAAGCCTTTTGTTCCAGATTTAAGGGTGCTCAATACTTCAGAGAGGGCCTGATTAACCCACTTAGAATCGTTATGGTCAGCATAAACTCGTCGGACAAACCACTGGCGCCAGGCTAAGAATCTGTCCATCATTCTTGTATCTCTAACCTTTCTTGTGCTAGATCTCGATGGATTGTCCCCATAAACTCTTGCGCTGTTGCCTGTCCCGGCTCGGTAATTCCTTCACGTTTTATAATCTTCCAGACGGTCAGCGCGATAATTTTCACATCCAGCCAAAATGAATAGTGATTAACGTACCATACATCGAGGGCGAATTTCTCCTCCCAGGTAAGAGCATTACGTCCATTCACTTGCGCCCAACCTGTAATACCGGGCTTCACTTCGTGACGGCGCATTTGTTCTGGCGTGTAGCGCTCAAGATACTGCATGAGCAGAGGACGCGGCCCAACGAGGCTCATATCGCCCTTTAACACGTTAAAGAGTTCAGGAAGCTCGTCTAAGCTCGTGCTGCGTAAAAACTTCCCGAACGCAGTCAACCGCTCAGCATCAGGCAGGAGGTTCCCTTGCGCATCCCGGGCCGCAGTCATCGTGCGAAATTTGTACATAGTAAACGATCTGCTATACAGTCCAGGCCGCATCTGCCGGAAGAAGACCGGAGAGCCGAGCAGAAAATAGACCCCAACCGCGACAAGAGCCCCGAGCAGTAGACAGAAAGGAAGGAGGCAGAGAACAATCACGAAATCACACAGGCGTTTTCCACCCCTCAGATATATTGCAGGAGCATGCTTTTTCCGTGCAGCAAGCGTTTGCACCAGAAGAGAAAATTGATCGGCCTGCGCACGGCGATCAAAATGCTCCGTCACATAAGCACGAGCCGAAGCACCCATCGCACGACAGCGTTCCGGGTTCTGACTCAACTCGAGGATGCTCTCCGCCAAAGCTTCATCCTTACCAGGGGGAACAAAAATCCCGCCCTGTGACTCCTCGATAACACGGCGAATCACGCCATCAATTGCTAAAAGAGTAGGTCGCCCTGCCGCCATATAATCAAAAACCTTATTGGGATAGGTCGTGCGAAACATAGGAATGTCTTGCAAGATGGCGATACAAACGTCAGAGGCAGCAATCACTTCGGATATCTCGGATTTAGGACGTGAGCCGGTAAAGGTCACATTCGACAACTGCAGTTGCTGCGCCAGCGTCTGAAGATTAGAACGTTCTTTCCCATCACCAACAAGCAAGAAATGAATTTCCGAATGCGCACGCAGTCGGTTTGCCGCCTTGAGCACGGTCGGAATATCATTTGCGAGTCCCAAGGCGCCAGCGTAGGTCACCACAAATTTCCCTTGTAATCCCCCAGTCTGGCGAAATCTCTCACCACGGGCTTTCGGATGGAACATGTCAGGGTCGACACCGTTCGCAATTAGACTAACCTTTGCCTCGGCTATCCCCTTTTTAATTAAGTAGTCCCGATATGCGGGAGAATTCACCACAATATGAGTAGCCCGTGCGTACAGGAATTTTTCAAGCCAGCCAGATAGCTGAATAAGCAACCGGTTCTTGAGCACTCCCATATCGATAGCAAATGCCGGCCAGAGATCTCGAATCTCCAACAGAAAAGGTTTCCGTCGTAAGACAGCAACAATCCAAGCTGACACTGCCTGAAAGATGGGAGGAGACGTCCCCATAATGAGATCGATTGGACCAGCTCGTAGCGCCGCTACCACTGAGGTCACCATAAAGCTGAGAAAGGAGACAATACGCCAGATAAAACTCTTGTGGAGCGAAGGATAGGTATAAGCGCGTAAGATTTTTATTCCGTCAATATCTTGTTCAGTCACGAGCGCCGGCTTCGTGGTTGCGCGTTGCCCGGTGAAATAGCTAAGATCGCTGGCAACAATAGAGAAACGATGGTGTCGCCGTAGGAGAAGCTGGGCAAGTTCATAATGCCTCGTTCCCCCCGCTTCTCGGGGAGAAACAAAGGCTTGATGAATCAACAAGACGTGCATGGGGAAACCTCAAGGCTGTCATCCATACTTCCCGAAAAAGACGCACTACTCACAATTGCCGTCGCCTCGTTAGCGGGAACGTGCAGCTGTACGATAACTTTCCATTCTCGAGTTGTCACGGTCATCGTTTGACCCTTGCAAGCAATGGCGCCAGGTGCAGGACCAAAAAGCGTCCAAAAATGTGCTGTTTCCGCGGCTGCTTCTAGGGCGAGCGACAAAGCCGGTTCTCGGTAGTAATAATACGGCGCACGCCACCCTCGGGGGGAGTCTGTGCATGCTCTCACTAACGAACATGCACAATTTGGCGCGGAAGTTCCAACCCGCACGAAGTAAGCTCCCATCGCAGTCCGCAGCTGAAAACAGCCCTCCTTTTCATTCCAAACATACGCTAGATCAGGGAAAAGCCAGTGTAACCGATAGTTATGTCGTGCTCGACTCGAGAGCGCGTCGCACACAAGCCACCACTCATCACCGAGACGCAAAACGCCCCGACGATGGCGCACTGGAGACTCGAGTCGTTGGTAACCATCATGTTCGCCTTCCCAATAGGCCAGGACGTGTTGCGGGGATTGGGCAGAATAACGAACTCGACTCTTGAGCCATGGCAGCCAAAGGAATTTCCCCACTCGCCCCATTTGATCCAGACTATTGACTGTCACCGTGTTGTGATACGCCGTCCTCGCGAAAGGATTGTCCCAAGGCTCCGGAGCATTGTAACTGTAGGTTCCAGCATCAAGCGCGATATTTTGCCCTCTCCACCACAGATCTAAATGCAGCATATCCGCCTGCGCGGGACGATCGCGAAAAGTCGCACAGCGAAGGAAAACAAATCCCTGTCGAGAGCGAAGCGTGTAATAACCACCGTCCACCGCCTGTAAATCTTTCACAATGGGAGGGCGTACCGGTGACTTGACCGCAGACAAGCCGAAAAGCCAGAGCAAGTCCTCATCCCACACCCCGTCCGGATAACAGCGAGCCTCGGTAGATAAATAGTGAATGCTCTGGACCACTGGCCGAAAATCTAGATAGTCACAGTTGTTAAACGGTAAGATTAAGGAGCCATCGTTCTGGCCGTAATAGGGGACCTTTCCAGTGTCATGGTCCTGTATTTGATATAGGAAATTTCCGGCTTGACAGACGCGCTCTTTCAAAGCTTCGCTGAAAGGAAGTTGCAAGAGATCTCCGAGTCGCAAGGCCCACAAATAATCGTGTAACATTAACCGATGATAATTCACGGAATGCTGCGAGAAGGAACCATCATTGTAAATGAGTTCGCGCCCCTGCGATTCCAACACCTTCCGCCCAACGACGCGCCACTCTTCAGCAGCGTGGAATTCGGGAAAAAGTGCGCCTATGGTCCAGAGCCCTACCCCTTCACTAACGCCATGGTTATTGCGTTGACTAAGCGCATACTCGAGATTCGCGGCAATCCGCCCACCTGAAACAGCGATCATTTGCGCCAACATAACAACTCGTTCAGCCGTTGTCGCTGCAGCATCGCCAAACCCGTATAAACCGAAGCACCAAGCCATCACTCGCAAACTGGTTTCCTGGCCACACTTCCAGTTCGCACCTTGCTGTGGGGGATTCTGTGCTCGCCAGTCTTCGACGAGTCGCCAAAATAATTCAGCATAGCGCTCGTCCCCGGTGCGCCAATAGGCGCGAACCAGCGTGTAGGCAAATCCAAACCGATTAAGTTCCCAGATGATTTTGATGTCTCCATAACCAAAGTCTCCGATCCGGCTCCAGTGTTGATCTTGAGGCGTATGTTGGCGAGTAAAAGGATTCCCATGCCAAGACGGAGGAAAGCCAACCTGAGCGACTGTTTGAGAAAAATAGGTGAAGATTCCGTGGGCTAAATCGTCAGCGGCTTTCTCTGGACTATCGTGAGTGTCCCAGACAGCAAAAACATTTTGGAAAGCAAGCCGATCTTCAGGTCTAAAGAAAAATAAAGAAGCTCGGTCCTTCCGATACTCGTAATACGTTTGGGGCCGTCGAATTAAAGATGCCTCTCCTAGAAAGCGATCAAGCGGTTGCGCCTCCCAATCAGTGGCCGGGCACTGACGACGCACGGCTCCGGTGCGTAAGCGAAGCGCGTAATGAGCTCGGTAGACGATCCACGCGGTCCCAAAAGTTCGCCACAACTGTAAGAAGTGAGAGACTCGTGCAATCACAGTGAACCAATAATTCGTGCAATGCGTTCAGCAGCATGTCCATCCCACAATGGTGGAATACTCCCCGTCTTCCATGCTCCTGCGAGAATGCTCTGCACATGTTTTCGGAGTTGTCCCATGTCTCGCCCCACCAAGCAGCTCGTTCCCAGGGACATTGTCACTGGTCGTTCGGTATTCTCACGTACAGTGAGACACGGAACGCCGAGATAGGTGGTTTCTTCTTGGATGCCGCCAGAGTCCGTAATGACAAAGGTTGCCGTACGCTGCAACGCGAGAAAGTCTAGATAACTCAGAGGCTCAAGTAACCGTAGCCTTGGATGCAATGCTGAGAACCCCAAACGCGTCAGTTGTTGACGAGTACGTGGATGAACGGGAAAGAGGAGCGTCGTGTGCGCACTCACATCATTCAGTGCGTCAACAATCATGCGCAACACTGCTGGATCATCTACATTTGCAGGGCGATGTAAAGTTACAAGACCATAGTCATGCGCTTTTACCTGATGATGCGCCTGCACGTTCCGAGCTTCAGCAACGGGCAGCAGCCGAAGCAAGGTGTCAATCATCACGTTACCCACGAAATGAATTTTCTCGGGAGTAATGCCTTCCCTGAGCAAATTCTCATCGCCATCAGACGAGGGCGTGAATAAGAGATCAGCCACTTGGTCGGTCAACAAGCGGTTAATCTCTTCAGGCATGGTGCGATCAAAAGAACGTAGACCTGCTTCAACGTGCCCGATAGTCACTAAAAGTTTACTACAGACAAGAGCAGCCGCCACAGTAGAGTTGACATCACCATAAACGATAACCAGATCGGGCTTTGTCTCAACAATGACAGGCTCAAGCCTCATCATAATTTCAGCGGTTTGCCGAGCATGAGAGCCTGAGCCTACTTCAAGGTTCACATCCGGTTCAGGGAGCCCGAGTTCCTGAAAGAAGACATCCGACATGCTCACGTCGTAGTGCTGGCCAGTATGTACCAGCACTTGTTGGCCGTTCTCCTGCTCAGTAAGCGCACGCACAACTGGGGCAGCTTTCATGAAATTGGGACGGGCTCCAACAACGTGACATATCTTCATGTTTAGTCCTTTAAACATTCACCCACATGTCCTCTGCAAAGCTTCTATAGCCAATTGCTGAGTCTGCTCTCAAAGTGGCCTTCAAGCGTTATTTAATAGCAATCTTTTTGCTTATTTGGTCCTGCCAGGTTGCATACGGGGTCAGCCACAAATGACCTTCTGTTCCAGGACCGGCAGGAAACATGACCTGCCCATACTGGAAAGCCTTCATTGGGAAAAGATCTTTTTGAAAAGTCATGATTTCATGCCACGCTTCTCCCATCTTCGCCCCCCATACCGTGACTTGCCGTGATCGATTGACTTTGCTTGGCTCACAGGCGGTGGAAAAGAAAAACTGGTTCCCAACCTGGCAACCAAAAAAGACAGACCCGGCTACGGGCGCAAGCTGCTCAATCCGGTAGGTGCGTCGGTCAAGCCGATAGAGGTGATTTTTCTCCTCAGGACTATCGGACCCAAAGAAAACGCTCTCCTGGTCAAATAAAAGAGTGATTGCCCGGACCTGTTGGGATCCCGTAACAACTTTCTCCACCGAGACAAACCGGTCCTTTGTCACCCAAATACCAGATTCTTCGTTAGTGTCACCTGTCGTAACCCAGAGCCATTCAGTATAGGGGTCAAAAAACACGCCATGAATGTGTCGAATATTGTTAAAAACATAGACTGGAGTCCAAGTGCAACCCTGATCTACACTGCTCCACACATGGACACTGCTCCTCTCAGGATTGCCTCTGTATTCGCCATAATACAAGGCGTGGTGATCATCACACAGAGATAGGGGTCGAGAACCAACGATACGACAAACCCGATTCACCGCACGCGCTTGGGTATCAATGACAAAAACAGCGCCGAATCCGAGCGTTACTAGTCGATCTGGAGAAGTAGGCCTGAGATGATAGATATTTGCACGAAAAAGACGACGAGACAGACGGGTGCTCGCCATAAAGCGATTCAGAGTAGGAAGAGGCAGGGTGAACAAAGGAACCCAGCTCTCACCTCCGTCGAGACTGCGAAAAATCACTCTCCCTCGAGAGGCATAAGCGGTCGTTCCATCCACGTAATGAACGATCCCAGAGAATTCGTTCAGTATACCCATGAAGCGTCTCTAGGCGCGGCCTTTCCCGGGGCGCGGTACAAATGTCTCCAAATGGACAGGGCGCGATAGCACCAATAGGTTTTCTTAAACAGGACAAACAAAGGACAGACTGCCGCCACGGCCATTCTTTGCGCAACGCCCACATGGATTGAGCTGCGTTGATATTGGCCGACTTGCATAGCCTCACGACATGCAGATTCGGTAACCAAGATTTCGTAGTCACTCAGAGTGTCCCGCCATTTACCGGAATTATCACGAAGCAGCTCCCCCAGCGTCTCTTTCTTCCATTCCATTTCCTCCTGAGTTACGAGTTCTTTCGCGGCTTCGGCAAATCTCGATAATACTGGTTCAAATTCTAAATCGAGCTTCTTGCTCAACTCCCGCAGCACCCGCTCCGGGTCCACTAGTAATTGTTCGTAAACGATCTCAGCATAGCGATGACCAAAAAATTTCGGCCCATAATACCGGCCCATCCAGAGTTGCACCATGTTGGCCGCGATATGCAGGAGGGGCAGTCGGCCCCGTGACCAAGCCGCCTTTTTCTTTGAGGCAAGGACATCTCGCGGATCGCGAATAATGTGAACAATATACGCCTGCGGGAAATATCTCCCGAGGAGGGGAAGGTATTCAACACTGCGCGGGTCTTTATCCCCAAAGCGGGGTTTCCCAATTTTCTGCGCATAGCTGTGTAACAAGGCCAGATAAACGATTCCATCTGTCACTTCTTGAGAGGTCCGCTCGATTGCGGCTAATACCGCTGGGACCTCAAGCCCCATCCTTTGGATATAGCGATCCTCGAGAAGAAGTTTTTGCACTCCTTTTGTTCCGGTTTTATGAAAAGTCTCGCTTATTTTGTTCGTCGCGAGATAACGTCGGATGAAATTGATTTCTGGAGGAAAGGCCAATTGAGAATGGGCAGCCAACATACTATGGACCAAAGACGTTCCCGAGCGACCTACCCCCACCACAAAGACCGGTTGTACATTTTCGTCTAACTTCATTGCGTCGTTCTATCTACATTTGTAGCAGCGCAGTGCCTCGTAAAAGGCATCCATCCGCTTCTGCCAAGTATGTTTCGCCAAGAACTCATTGCGAGCATTCGCCATCATGGCGCGCCGGGTCGCCGGTTCGTCCACCATCCGTTGCATACAGGCAACCAAGGAAGCCCGATCACCGGCAGTATAGAAAAGAGCCGTCACCCCATCTTGCAAAATTTGCGACAATTGTCCGACTCGAGACGTAATAATGGGTCGGCCAAGCGCCATATATTCAAATAATTTCGTTGGCGAGCCCACTCGACAAATCGGAGAATCTCGGTACGGGAGAAGTAACACCCAGTTTTCTCCAAGCGCGCCCTCCCTGAGCATTTTCGACAAATCATACCGTCCTGGGAAGACAATGCCAGGATGCCCCTTTGCTATCGATTGCACGCGAGAAAGCAATGGACCATCCCCGAAGAGATGCAGCTCAGTCTTGACGTTTTTCGCTCGAATCTCCGCAAATGCTTCGACTACCAATTCAAGTTCGTAATAGGTTTGGAATACTCCCAGATAGACAAATTGCACGCCATCATCGTCGAGGCCTTCCTCTCGGGTTTGCCGACTGGATGCTGCTGTTGTAGCAAGACGCGCCAAGTTATCTGTAGCAGCATTGGGAACAACAAGGATACGATCTTGATTCGTGGCGACGCCTTGCCGCAAATCAGACTTTAACCCCTCAGAGACCACATAGGTGACATTGGCATGATTGATCACTCGGAGTTCTGCACTAAGAGCGAACCTTCGTACAAATAAGGGCAAGTTATCGTACTGGTGGTAGAGAAGACTGTTGACCTCAAAAACCCAGACTATATCCGGATACATACGGGGAAGAGCCTGGAACAGGAAGCCATTAGAGCTGGCGTAGCGAATGATGACGAAATTGATCTGCGGATGTTGACTGAGGAGGTCACGGATTTCAGCAATGAGCGAGCGGGTCCAGCGCAGGTCAGCGAGCGGTCCTGCTGTCGGAGACGGCACTTCATGAAGGGTCACGAACGAGCCCAATTCTTGCGCATACAGCGCCAAACTGTTTCCCGAAATAACGTGCACGGGGACTTGGTTCTCCCCGAGCCCTCGCGCAACGCCTATAGCGTGGGTTACTCTTCCACGCCGCCCTTGAGAGAAAAAATTGGCCTTTGGCAACACATAGAGGACAGCAGGTTTGTCAAGCGACGAAAGAGGCATAGTACTCATGACGCTTCAAGCATGATCAGATTTGATGCGACATTCCTAATCTAACGCCGTATAGCCGGCAGTATAAAAGACCTCATGCTCTCGAGGACGACTCGGCGGTTCTCCAGCGTTGCACCCTACGATTTTTGACCGCCACGTCGCCAGATCTTCGATAGTTTTACCCACAAATCGTCGGTCAACTGGAAACTTTTTCAGCCGCTCTAAATCCTCGCGCATAATGTAACTCCCCACATACATGACCTCCAGACCTGCGTTTGAGAAGAAGTCAACAAAGTCTGACTCTCGAAGCCGATTCTGAGTGTTGAGCTTGCCAGAATAAAAGACCCGAAAGAAAAAATCACTATATCTGAGATAATTGAGATACCATAGCCGCCGATCAAGGTGTGCGTTCACGTCTAGAGGATTCACGCGATGGAAAAACACGCCTGTCGGAGACAAGAGTCGCGTTGCTGCATCTTGTATCGTGTCACGAAGATCTTCCTCAGGGATACGCTGCAAAACTGATTCACTATAGAAGATGTCTATCCCTTTTGATGGGAGAGCTAAGGGTGTTGTTCTACACGAATGCGAAATGCAGTATTCGATGTGCATTGTCTGCAGCATCTGATGAAGATTCGAACACTGCGCATGCACATCTTTCACGTGAACAAAACGCTGCTGCAGAAGAGAATCGGGGCACAGCCCGAATTTTCCCATTTGCCCCAGAACATCAGGCTTGGTGTCGATCCACACAAGCAAGTTCTTAAATGTGGAATACGTGAGATGAGGATGATGATCGACGGTATAGATTTTCTTGGCGCCCAACAAGTAAAAGAGGAGCAAGTCAACCCCCAACCAACCCGTACCGAGTTCCAAGATGGTTTTTCCTTCCACCGTACAGCCGCTTTTTAGTCGTAAAAAGTGGAGATTATCAACCCCTTTTTCAAACCGTTGCGAGAGATCTGCCCTCGCCAACGGAGCGCCTCGCGCTACGCGGGTCAACCACTCGTTAATACGAAAAGGAGTGGAGCCTGGAAGAACACCAATGGAATTTTGTATCACGACCTTTGTACGCCAACCCAGCATCCGGTTCAGCACAGCGCTTCGCATGACCTTCGCTCACCCGCTCCTACTTAGTGAGAACGCCCACCGTTTCGGAGCAGTATTTTTGGAGAGAGGGGAAGGCCGCAAGGATTATATCATCAAGTTTTTTCAACATAAAAAGTAGCGTCCGGATTGGCAGGCTGTTGTCTATCGGCTTAGCAATCAACTCTTTCACGCCCAAGGACAAACAGAAACATTCGAGATAGGTCTCCCGGAAGTCGGCGGCGAATTGGAGCAGATCTTCATATTCCAAATCAATGTCGCCCTGCGGCTTGCCCCCAGTAAAACGGCGATAAATCGAACGGATCTCACGGTACAAAGGGTTTGACCGCAGTCCTTCTGCAAAAACGATGCGACCACCTGGCTTCAGTACTCGTAGGGCCTCACACTTCACGTTGGGATACTTGAGGACATGATGGAGCACGGCATTGAAAATCACGATATCGAAGGAGTCATCTTTAAAAGCCATTTCCGACACCGTTTGCACCACAAAGTTACAATGCTCCAATACCCCATTGGCCTCTGCCATCCGCCTTCCGACAGCGACGCCCTGAGCAGAAATATCAAAGGCGACAACTTCTGCTCCGTACATGGCAAATAAGACCGCGTGTTGTCCATTCCCGCAACCAACGTCCAAGACTCGCTTCCCTCGAATATGTTCAAGCTCCATGAGCTGGAAAAGGCGGCGTTTCCTAAACCCTCGGTAATAGCTGCCTTTCTTGTGGGCATGATCGTTAATAGCCCAGGCGCGCTCTTTACTAAACACCAGAGAAGAGCCCAGGAAAGGAAAGGACCCAGCGTAGTCACGATCATGGATCGCAGCAC
>CAZUFQ010000032.1:0-968 GCA_964618735.1 uncultured Enterobacteriaceae bacterium | reverse complement strand
GAATCGTCTTGATATCGCATTGTTCCCCTTCTTCACATAATGCTCGTATGCATAGCAATGTGGGACTCATTATAAGCACAGGTTCACAATTGACGTGATGGAAACGGCGTGCGATCGTCTAGAAAGGGCCTGTCCGAGATCTTAAGCCTCACCACCCGAGGTCATCTGTTTCTGATAAACATCAACATCGCTCAGACTGCCTGTCCTCTGCTCTCCATCACTGCCGATGGAAGTCTGCTTTAACGCAGCTTCGAGTTGAACAGGTTCCCCAATCTCCGCAGAACGAGCCGCTGCTAGATAGATTCTGGCGCTTATCTCTGTAAAAGGAAGAGAAACAAGAGAGAAATTTTCTCTTAAAAGGGCATCGGCAACGGCTGCCATTTGTTGCCGATGTCCCATATCTGGCAGTCCTTTCCACTGAGCAACTTGTTTACCTGCTTCAAGGATAGTCAGCCGTGTAAAATTATCGATTCGAGCAGTCAGATTCCCTTTCATCACTTGATAACGTTGATCATATTCGCCCATGCTCCTATTGCCCTTATCAGTATATAAAATAGACGCAATACTGCCATCTGCAAAAGTGATACTAACAACCACATTCTGATCTAAACGCCCGCTTGTAGAAGGTGAAGCCATAACGCTCACAGGAGTAGAATATCCTAATAACTGGAAAGCATAATCAGTAAAATGACAAATATTGCTTATAATTCTATTACCGTTTGTAGGCCAAAAATACCAACTTTTCTTTGGAATATCTACACTGCGTATCACCATACTAATGCTCATAGGGCCTTCAATTTTTCGCAAATGCTCAACGAGAATCTTTGTGATGGGGGCAAAACGCCGATTATAACCAACATACAACATACGGCCACTACATCGAGACGCAAGGATAAGAAGTTCAAGCTGACGCGACTTAATTAAGGGTGGTTATTGCACAAAGAAGCACTGATTTGCTCGCAAAGCCA
>CAZUFQ010000031.1:9077-16302 GCA_964618735.1 uncultured Enterobacteriaceae bacterium | reverse complement strand
TTGTGGCTGTTGTGGCGGTGACGACGGAGCGCACGGGTAATAAAGTCGCGCTCGAAGGTATCGATAACTTGCTGCTTTGCTTCTTTGAACAAGAGAGTGGAAGGGACTGCGGAGTTCGAGTGCTGTTGGCCCATCTGGAGGTCAGCGGCTTGAATCTCTGGTCCTGGGGCAAGCACGGCTGCCGCTTCGATCACATTCTTCAGCTCACGCACGTTACCGGGCCACGGAACACTCAACAGCAAGACATAGGCATCAGCAGATAAGGTTGCTGGAACTCGCTCGAAACGTGTTGCGGCTTCTTTGAGGAAATGGCTCGCCAGCAAAGGGATGTCTTCCCGTCGTTCACGCAACGATGGTAGTGGAATCGGGACAACGTTCAGTCTGTAGAATAAGTCCTCGCGAAATTTCCCTTCCTGCACCATCTGTTGGAGGTTACGGTTGGTCGCCGCGAGCACTCGTACGTCTACCTTGATGGTCTGATTGCCGCCGACGCGTTCAAGTTCGCGTTCCTGGAGCACGCGCAGCACCTTGGCCTGGGTTTCCACGCTCATATCGCCAATTTCATCAAGAAAAAGGGTGCCCCCGTCCGCCGCTTCGAATTTCCCTTCCCGCATCGCCATGGCGCCGGTGAAGGCGCCCTTTTCGTGGCCAAACAGTTCCGATTCCACCAGCTCTCGCGTCATGGCCGCGCAGTTCACTTTGATGAACGAACTATGCTTGCGCGGGCTGTTCTGATGTAAGGCGTTCGCGATGAGTTCTTTACCTGTACCGCTTTCGCCAGTGATGAGCACGGTCAAGTCTGTCGGCGCAACTTTCTTCACAATGTCAAACATGCGTTGCATGGCGGGGCTCTTACCCAAAATGCTCTCAAAGCGAAAGGCGGTGTCGATCCGCTCGCGTAGGCGACGTACTTCCTGACGTAAGGCGTTCTGTTCGAGCACCTGGCGAACGAGAATTTTTACTTCATCATTATCAAACGGTTTGGTAAGGTAATCCCACGCCCCGGCTTTCATCGCTTCGACGGCAATCTTTTCTGAGCCGTAGGCGGTCATCATGACGACAATAGTGTCGGGATATTGCTCCTTCGTGCGCTTCAGAAGACTGACTCCATCCATATTCGGCATACGCAGATCGGTCAGCATGAGATCAATCGGTTGACGCGCGAGAATGTGGAGTGCTTCCGCCCCGTTTTCTGCGAGCGAGACCTCATAGCCTTCTTTTGAGAGGAGTCCTTTGAGCCCCACACGGATGGAGCGTTCGTCGTCGACAATGAGAATCGTCTGCTTCACGCCGCCGCCCTTGTCTCTACTCGTTGCCGTGGCAGCGTCACAGTGAAAGTCGTTCCCTGATGAGGAGCACTGACGATGGTGAGAGCGCCACCATGCCCTTCTACAATCTTCTTGGCAATGGCAAGTCCCAAACCTGTTCCTTTTTCTTTGGTGGTAAAAAACGGCTCGAAAATCTTGCTTTGCTCGTCTGGCGTCAGCCCTTTGCCATTGTCCATTACATGAAGTTGCAGCTCTGGTCCCGCAGCGGCAACTCGAACCATGACTTCACCGTTGCCGTTGACCGCATCTCCTGCGTTTGTAAGCAAATTCCATAGCACACGGCGAAGTTTTTCTTCATCGACCGTCGCCAGCACAGGAGCGACGTCTTGCAGCCGGAATACTGCCGTTCCCTTCCGCGTTTGCTCGACAAAACGTTGTAGCGTTGTGCGCGCCAAGTCAACAACATCAAGTTCAGCGAAAGAAAATTCTTCTTTGCGCGCAAAGGTGAGCAGTTGGCTCACGCTCTGCTCGACGCGTCCCAAGTCTTCAAGCGCCAGTTGGATATATTCTTTTCCTTGCGAGGCGCCGTCCAGTTCCTCTTCAACTTGCTGGAGTAAACATTTAGCCCCGGTGATGGGATTGCGAATTTCATGCGCTACTGTAGCAGCCAACTGTCCGATCGCCGCCAGTTTTTCCCGATGCTGCATCTCCCGTTCGAGTGCGACTTTGGCTTGAATCAAGAAGATATTGTCTATCGCCATAGCAAGTTGCCCGCATACGGCTTCAAGCAACGCGATCTCCTGACTCAAAAACGGCCTGCCGGACCGCTTCTCACCCAACAGCAGCCAGCCACGTTGTTCTCGGCACGGTAGGGGAAGGATGAGTCCAATGGTTTTTTCACGACAGGTTGTGCGCAGAGGTCCCTCTACTAATTCGTCAATCACAAACGGACGAGACTCTTTTGCCGTAAGCAAGGAGGAAAGTGACGACAGGTCCTCGTCTCCCCGGAGAGAGCATTGGTGACGTTGTTCTGTGCGGTACGCAGCGCCATCGACGAACAGGATAGACCCATGCAAAAGTCCGGCGCTCTCCGTTACGCGCTCCGTAAAACTCCGACACAGCTCACCGAGGTCTGACCAAGCGGTGAGGGTCCGACTAAACCCCCTTAACAGTTCTGCGCTGCGCAGACGGTGGCGAAAGACGCTGCGTTCGATAGCTTTCTGCACCCCGTCTCGCGCGACATAGAACAGGAAGTGAAAGGCAAACAGCAACAGCAACACGCCGGCGGCAAAAGCGACCGGATGCGAGTCATCAAGCGGAAACAGCCACTGTCCTCCGTACTGAATGACCAATACGTACAGACCGATGAAGAGCCCTCCCAATGCAGAGTAGAGCAGGCCCCGTGTGAGCACCACATCCATGAACCGGTAACGCAGCGCGCCGTAGGCGATCGCCAACGCCGGCGGGAGCGCGCCAAACTTCTCGAGAAGTCCGACAAGATCGGCATGCTCTGGATAGAACGGACAGAAAAAGGGCGGAAGAGCAGCCAGCAATAAGGCCCCGCCCATACCGGCCCAGATGACTGACCGCGACCCAGGGCGCTGGACATAGCGGGCGCGTAGCTCCCGGCGTTTCTGAATCTCTAGCAGCGTGAGAGGAATATACACGTATAAGAGACCCGAGAACGCGGGACCATAGTGTTCCAGCAAGGGGCGCGAAGACATCGCCAAATGCAGGACGACTGGGGCAATGCCCAGATAGTTCAACGCAACGTTTATCCCTTTGCGCCAGCCGCGCTGAGAGAGTTGGCTTAACACCAAGGTATGACGAATGGCGGGCGGGACGATATAGAGCACTGGATAGGCGATTTGCAGCAGCAGCAGCTCAAAGGTGTTGCGCGGTTTTTCTAACACCGTCCCGAGAGAGGCGGCCAGAGCATTGGTCAGGCACCATACTGACAGCGCCATCATGGTGAACAGGAAAACCCAGTCTTTTTCGTTTTTCGCGTTCTTTTGCCATACTAGGAGGGCGAGGAGGCCATAGATGAAAGCGCCCACAAGAAAGGCGAAAGCAGCAAGAAGATATGCGAATTCCGTCATGAGAGCGCCTATCCTGTTGTTGACGAGCCGGGCCTTACTGCCAGAAGGAGGGGCGCAAAAGAGGCGCTGGGCGTTGCGTCAACACAGCTCACAAATTTACCTCGTCATCATTAGAAAGAAAAATGGGCGAATGCAAGCAAGGAGTCGCCGCAGTGCTGGACATGCTCTGTGCTGACGTCACCCTTCCTGTCGCTTGAACACTTGGAAGGTTTGTCTTTGCAAAAAGTCGAAATCACCGGTCAACGAGTACCCTGCGGCTTGCAATTCATCGCGAGTGGTTTCTTTCGGCGTCCAGTGTCCAAAGAGTCTGTTGATCCAACCGGTTCCATTGAGATCAATAATCGCCACGCGTCCCTCAGGTTTGAGATAACGCGCGGCAGATTTGAAGTAATCCGCCCGGTTTTGCAAGTGATGGTAGGTGTTGCAAGTAAAGATGAGATCAATGTCGCCTTTTGGAAGGAGCGGATCGTCGTACTTAGCTAAAACAGTTTCGACATTTCTGTATCCTTGCTCTTGCGCCCGTCGTGCAATGTAGTCGAGATTTCCTTTGTCTATATCGACGGCGTAGACTTTGCCCGCGGGGCCCACGGCGTCCGCCAAGCGAAAAGTAAAATAACCGCCGCCCGCGCCCAGGTCAGCCACCCGCGCACCGGATTGGATCGCTAACGTCTGCACCACCCGCTCAGGCTGTTGCCAGCGCGCCCGCCAAGGACTGTTGTACAAAGATCGGGTAATGTCCCCGCATCCGGCAAAGACGAATAATGGAATTGCTGCAAGAATGATCCATGACGTCATAGGCTCATCTCCTGTGAGAAATTACAGGCACGTTGCTGCGGAGTACGAATTTATGGCAAGGGAACAATCGTATAGTGCGCCAGTGCGCGGGCAAAACTCATAAAAAGCCCGGAGGCCAAAAGAACTGTGACTGTCCCGAAGACGGCTAAAGCGACGGACTCCTGTGAGAGCAGCTGGTCCACCTTTGCGTTTATGCGCTTCCACACGGAAGGCTGAACAAGGGTTACTCGGAGCGGAGCAAGAGATTCTCTTTGGTCCCGCATCGATTCAACATTGTGTACGTGTTGCATACTAGAAGCCTCCTGTAAATTTGTCTGATCTTCTGGTGAGAGAAAAGAGCAAGGCTCGTACCAAGGCCCCAGAGCGGAAAACTCTTGTCTTTTCGCAGTTCAGTGAATAATGAGGAGGGCTAACAAGCAAGCCGCGAGTTGCAGCGGTGCAATAGGGAAGTTGCAGTGCTGCGAACGGGGACCTTTGGCGTCGCTAGCGGGCGCGCCGTTGCTTGGCTCCAGGAAGGCGTTGTGTGGTCAAGCGCTTCTTCAGAAAGTAGAGTTGGTGCCCAGGCGGAAACTCAT
This sequence comes from uncultured Enterobacteriaceae bacterium, assembly GCA_964618735.1. GTDB lineage: Bacteria > Desulfobacterota > Binatia > Bin18 > Bin18 > SYOC01. The sequence goes on along the minus strand of CAZUFQ010000031.1, from coordinate 11,565 downwards.
CGAGCGCAGCGAAGAGTTCGTAGCCGAATTTTTCGTAGAATGGGCGCGCCTGAAAGCTAGCCGTCGTCAACCAGGCGTTGTGACAGCCTTTCTCCAAGGCATACTGTTCCGCCGTGGCGAGCAGCCTGCTTCCATAACCGCTCCGCCGGCACGGCGCTGCTAACCAGACGTGCGAAACGTACATCCAATCGCCCCAAATTTCGCCGAGAATTCCCCCGAGCACCTCATTGTTCGCGTCGCGCAAGAACACTGCAACGGGATAGTATTCCTCGCATCCTGTCTTGGCGACGCTGTACAAGCCGAGCCCTTCACGAATGAATGCTTTCTCACTTTCCGCCGCATGCGGTTCTATCGTAATGCGGAGCTTTTTCATGGCTCGGCCCTATACTTCTCGTTCGTTTCGATATACTCGGGGCGCCTCAATAGAGTGATTTAGAGACGTACGTACGCTCCCGCAGGAGCAAGCCCAGCGCATTCTTCCGGATGGAGCATCTCTGCTAAAATTTCTGCGCTGTCAACGATCCGCGGCCCCGGTCGGTTAAAGTAGGTGTTTCCGTCAGCAATGTAGACACGATTCGCCTGTACCGCAGGAAGCGACTGCCATTGTGGGTGAGCCGTCAATGCCGGAAGGTTCTCGCGAGTCTGGGCGATTTTAAAGCCGCAGGGCATGACAATGATCATGTCTGGTTGATACGCCACAAGCTCGTCCCATGTAATCACAGGGCTATGCATGCCCGCGGCAGTCATCTCATACGACCCGCCAGCAATCTCCACGAGTTCGGCCATCCAGTTGCCGCCGGCAATCAACGGCTCGATCCATTCGATGCACGCGACGCGAGGCCGGGAAACGCGGCGAGTCTGCTGCTCTAACTTCCACAGCCGACGTTTCAACCCTCGTAAAACGTCTTCAGCAGCAGCACTTTGCCCTGTAGCGGTTCCCACGTGACGAATATCTTCCCAAATGTCGCTCAAACGCTGCGGCTGTAAAGAAACAACTTTGACTCCTGGAGTTAAGAAACATCGCACAGCTTCTTCCACTTCCGGAAGGGCGACAGCGCAGACGGCGCATTGATCTTGCGTAACAATCAAATCAGGCTGCAGTTGTTGCAACAGCTCGGTCTTGATGCGATAGACGCTCAACCCTTCTTGCACCAGTTCTCGGATACGCGCGTCAATCGCAGCGCTCGGTTTGTGAGGATCCAGCTTTGGTTCGGTGAGTACAGGCAACCCGGTCACATCGGGCGGATAGTCACACTCATGCGAGACGCCAACGAGACGGTCGCGCAGTCCCATCGCACAGAGGATTTCTGTGCTACTTGGTAAAAGAGAAACGATACGAGCGGGAGTGGCCATAACAAAGCGACCTACATCAGAATGCGCGGCTTTTGCTCGTCACGTTCAATCTTCTCGCCGCAGAGTGAGGAACAGCTGGTGCAGAGGTATTCAAACTTATTGCCTTCGGGAAGAATGAGGAAGAGTTTCTTTCGCACTGGCATCGCCTTCCGGCACTTGGGACAGTAAAGCAATGATGCTTCAAGTTGTTCAAAGCTGGGCCGTGGTTTCTGATTCACTCTGATGCAGCCTCCTTTCCTTTGGTTTCTGGCAACCTACCATCTCCAGATACAAGATCGCAATGCAGCCATTGCCTTGGCTTCTGGGAGAGGTTACAACAAAGCCCTCGTAAAGCGGCCATGAACACACGCAAGGTCTATATTGAAACGTACGGTTGCCAGATGAATCTGGCGGATACTGAGCTCCTGATTGGTCTGCTAAAGCCTCACGGCTATGAGGCGACACGGCAAGCGGACCAAGCGGATGTGATCTTACTGAATACCTGCGCCATTCGAGAGCATGCCGAAGAGCGCGTGCTGAAACGACTGTCTGAATTCGTCCGCTTCAAAACGAGGAAGCCCGCAGTTGTCCTCGGTCTCACTGGCTGCATGGCCCAGCATCATCGAGAGCAGCTCCTCGATAAAGCGCCGTTTTTGGACCTCGTTCTCGGTCCTGATGCGTATCGCAATTTACCCAATCTTTTGTTGCAGAACGAGCACTATGAGCAAAATGGACAAGGCGAGCCCCTTGTGGCTGTCCGTCTCGACCGGGAAGAGACCTATGCCGATATTTCTCCGGTGCGAGGGGAAGGGATTCGCGCTTGGGTGACGATCACGCGCGGCTGCGACAAATTTTGCACCTTCTGCATCGTTCCGTATGTACGCGGACGTGAGCGCAGCGTTCCGCTCGAGGCCTTGTTAACCGAAGCACGACAGTTGGCGAAACAGGGCTACAAAGAGATTGTCTACCTTGGGCAAACAGTGAATGCGTACCGCGAAGGAACGTATGATTTCGCCGATCTCCTTAGAAAAACCAATGAGATCGAAGGCATCGAGCGTATCCGTTTCACCTCGCCTCATCCGTCGGATATGACCGAGCGAGCGATTGAGGCGATGGCGACGTGCAGCAAGGTGGCCCCCTATCTTCCCTTTCCGTT
>CAZUFQ010000031.1:0-9067 GCA_964618735.1 uncultured Enterobacteriaceae bacterium | reverse complement strand
ATCATCGTTGGTTTTCCTGGTGAGGAGGAGGCAGATTTCTGTGCAACGTATCAATTCATGACGGAGCTCCGGTACGATTTTGCCTTTATGTTCAAGTATTCAGCGCGTGAAGGGACGAAAGCCTACAAATGGGGCGACTCGCTGTCAGAAAATGAGAAGGGTCGTCGCTTGCAAGAGATCATCGCGTTGCAAGAGCGCATTTCTGTCGAGATGAACCAGTGCTACGTAGGACAGATCGTTGACGTGCTCGTCGAAGGTCCAGCAAAACGTCAAGCCGATTGGCTCTCAGGGAAAAACGGACAGTTCAAGACCGTTGTGTTCCCCGGCAATGGGGCTCAACCTGGAGAATTTGTCTCTGTCTCAATCAGCTCAGCCTCGGCGCATACATTGATTGGCGCAGCATTGCCTTAATAAACGAGTCTTCCTCGTCTGCGTTTTCGCTATGGCTTGAGGTCGCTGATTCCTTCGTTTGTTGCTACTCCAACAGCTCTAATACTTTTTCAGACGGCCGCGCGAGCACCGCCTTTTGCCCACGAATGATGATCGGCCGCTGCATTAACACTGGGTGCTGCAACAATAAGTCGATCACCGCTTCTTTGGTCACATATTGATTAGCGTCCAGCCCCAGCGCTTCAAAGTTCTTATCCTTTCGCACCAGGTCGGCGGGAGGATGAGGCAGCAACGAAAGAACATGCTCAAAAGTTGCGCGATCGAGGGGATTTTTCAGGTATTCGATAACGTCGAACTCGATGCCGCGCTCACGCAAAATGTCGAGTGCTCCACGCGACTGCCCGCAGACAGGATTGTGGTAAACCAGGAGTCGTTCCATCATTATCACCTCCGAAGTGAGATGGGTTTGTATCTATCGCGAATGCTATCTGTCTGCTAGCCCAGAAGCGTTGGCGGCCAATGTTTAAGGACTATCCGCCTGTTCCGCAAACAAGCGTAAGTAATGAAAGGCGACCGTACGCTGCTCCGACGCTTGGTCCGCGAGTCTCGGGTCGGCGTGAAACGTAATGAGATTCTGGCCGGGCACGAGCCACTTGGCGTCAAGATGCACGGCGTATTCCCGCCAGCCGCGATAGAGTAACAACCTGTTTGTGTGCCGGTGATTCACAGCAATCTCAAGTGGGAAGCACGCAAATGCTTTCGACTGCACCATCGGTCGTATGGCGATTTTGAGAAGATAGTTCTGAGGCTGCGGCAGCAGCACTTCTACACTCGCCTCCTCTTGGTTCAGCCACGTGACCGGGCCTGCCGGCTCCCGGGTGTGGTCTCCCCAGGACCCACGAGCGAGCTGACGCGAACCGTCCTCCCCGAAGGACAACGCGACCACCGGCTCTCCAACGCCAGTGTGGGCGGAAAGCAGCGGGAACCGCAGAGCAGGGAAGAAATAAAAACACGCATAACTCGCGAGGAGGCACCCCGACATCATGACGGATCGCCGAGCAAGAGAAAACAGCTGTGGACGCGACAGGGCGAAACACAACCATGCGCCCACGAGCAGAACGCTGCCGATGATGTCGGTGCACCAATGGTGTCCGAGGTAGAGCCGTTGCCACGTCGTCGCTGCAGCAAGGAGCCCAAGAATGACCGTTCCGCCTACTTTGAGGGTGTGGGACTGACGGCTGCGCCAGAGCAAAAATCCGAGAGCGCCGGCGATAAACAAAGCGGTGGTCACATGACCGCTCGGGAAACTGTTCCCCACAATTAACTGCGGCAACACGCTTGGTCGTGCTCGCTCCAGCGCGGTCTTTAGTAATTCACAAAAGAAACTACCAACAAGCACCGTCAACAGCAGATGGCGCGCTTCTTTCCAGCGACTGCGGAGACTGAGCGCGGCGAGCGTCAATCCGCCGAGGAGAAACAGCAGCTCCAATGGGCGGTCTTTGATGAGAAAGGCGGCGTAGTCGAGTTCACAAGATCGATGCGCTTCAATCCATTGGGCGACTGCAGCGTCAAGCGGAGCCAATGAAGCGAGCAACCCTAACTCAGCGACGGTCAGCAGGAAAAACAGCAGGGCGAGGCGTTGAGCAGGTTTATTTGTCAAAGGCTTTGATCGCTTCAGCCCGCGCCCTTTCCATGTGGTGACGATGGCGATATGGAAAACCTTTAACGAAGGATGAGATATACGGCGGCGGATTGAGCACAAGCGATTGTTCTACTTTCCGCGGCACCCAAGACTGACCCCGAGAAAGCAAGTTGATTTGGTCATGGAGATTATCGAGGTGCAAAACTTTTTCGGCGAAATCTCCGGTCTTCATTGAGGGCGCGCCGCCATGCAGACGAATCAGCCCTTCCAACACACTGACATCACTGACCTCAACATCAGTGAAGTTCGCGAACAGCGACTTGATTTCAGGATCTGTGGTTTCGTGGGTCAGCGCTTCAAGGAGCCTATGTCCGGCGCGTTCCGACTCAAGCAACTGATTAAGCACTGCTTCCAGCTTGGCGTTCATCATCGTAATATCTTGACGCAGAAGTGCGTAAGCGTCAAACCGGGGAGAGGGAGAGCGGCAGGTGCAAACGATTGTACTGTTAACAATTTCGAATGTATTTATGACTTTCGCATGGTATGGACATCTAAAATATAAAGACTCGGCGCTCTGGAAAGCGATCGTGGTCAGTTGGCTCATTGCGTTTCTGGAGTATTGTTTTCAGGTGCCGGCGAACCGTTTTGGTTATGGAGAATTCTCCGCTGCTCAATTGAAAACGATCCAAGAAATAATCACCCTCTCAGTTTTTTGTGTCTTTTCCGTTCTCTATCTGCATGAGGAGTTAAAGTGGAATTATCTGGTCGGCTTTGCCCTTATGGCTGGAGCGGTGTTCTTCGTCTTCAAGAAATGGTAGGAGAAAAAGGAATTCACTGACACGATGAAGGAGGGAAATCTATGACAACGGTGCTGGAAGAAAAAGACGCGATCCACGAAGCCATTGCGGAGTATTGTTTTCACTTCGATGGCGGTGAGTTCGACAAATGGGTCGACCTGTTCACCGACGATGGCGTGTTCGATGCTGGTCAGGCGGGAGTACAAAAGGGGAAACACGCGCTTCGGGCGTTTCTCAAAAATATCCGTCTCACCAATGGCTCGCCGATGGTGAAGCATTGCGTGATGAACGAAGTCATCAAAGTGAACGGCAACGAGGCGACGGCGAAGAGCTATATCGTGCTCGTGCGTTCCAAAGGCGAAGGCGCGTTAGTCAATGGTCTCGCCGGACGGTACGAAGACCAGTTGGTGAAGCAAGAAGGTCGTTGGCTCTTTAAGAACCGCAAGGTGCACTTCGATCTGATGGGCGATATGCGTTAAGGCAAAGATGAGAGAAGCTAATCTTTCGTGTCCTAGAAGGACTGATGTGTAGTAACCGGGGGATTCTTCCCCCGGGGAAGGGAACCTATGCGCGCTGTCTTTCTCATGCTCAAAGTGGAGCCTGGCGCTCTGGCCGAGGTGGCGGATCGCGTGACCGAACTTGAGAGCTTTTCGGAAGCGTATTCCATCTCTGGCGCGTATGACTTGCTGGTCAAGCTCTATGTCGAGAATTTTGACGACTTATCTCATCTTGTGACAGAACAGATCCAAAAGATCCCGCATGTCCGTGAGACCTTCACGATTCTCACGTTCCACGCTTTTAAGTGAGCGGCGATGACAATCTGGACGCTCATGTGGCGAAACCTGGGGCGTAACCGTCTGCGTACGTTCCTGACGACGCTTGCGGTCAGCTTCTCCATTTTTCTCGTGTGTGCAGTCCTGACTTTACCGTCCGTACGGGACGCCATTTTGAATCGATCTGCTAATGCGCTACGTCTTTCTGTGCACCACCGGGCGGGACTCACCTACATGATGCCGCTTGCGTATGTCCAACGGGTGCGCACGCTTCCCCATGTTGTCGGTGTTAACCATTGGTCCTGGTACGGCGGCATCTATTCTGAACCAAAAGACGCATTCCCCAACTTTGCTATTGATCCCGAAACGGTTGGCGATGTGTGGCCGGATTATAACTGGGACCCGGCGGTCTTGGAGGCGTTCAAACACACACGCAACGGCGCTTTGGTTGGCGCACGGACGATGAAGAAATTTAATTGGCGCGTCGGCGATGAGGTCGCTCTGCGCGGCGGCGTGTTTCCGGTGAATCTCACCTTCAAGATTGTCGGGGCCATCCCCAATAATGGAAATTCCATCGTCTTTTGGTTTCCCCGGCAATATCTCGAAGAAGCGATGCAAGCGTACGGCGGTTTCGGTAAAGTTGGCATGCTGTGGGTGCGAGTCGATCGTCCGGAAAATCTCAACACCGTCATGGCGGCGATCGACGACTTGTTTCGCAACTCAGAAGCGGAAACTGCCTCGGAAACTGAGCGCTCGTTCTTTGCCAATTTTCTTAGCTCTTTCGACGGCATTATCAATGTTGTCATGATCGTCGGCTTTTTAGTGGTGGCGGCGATTGTGTTAATCGCTGCAAACACCGCGGCCATGAGCGTGCGTGAACGCATCGGCGAGGTGGCGGTGTTGAAAACAATCGGCTTTCGCCGACGCATGATCTTCTTGCTGCTTTTAAGCGAGGGACTACTCATCGCCATCGTAGGCGGGGCGCTTGGCGCGGGGCCTGCTTACCTGATCCTCAATGCCGGCAAGAGTTCGTGGTCACCATTCCTTGGTCCGCTGGGCATGTTTATCATGCCGGTGTCGGTGATGATTCAAGGATTATTCCTAGCACTGCTTGTCGGTTTCCTTTCGAGCTCAGTTCCTGCTCGGGGCGCAGCCCGTTTGCATGTGGCGACGGCGCTACGGCAAATCACCTAGCATGGACGACGGTTCGCACGCTCTAAAGAAACGCGTCTCAAACAAGGAGGAGGTTCAGGATGTTCTCTCGATATGTGGTTGGGACCGCTTTTGTCTTTCTCGCCGTTGCTCCCGCTCTTGCTGAACCAAGCCATTCACCCGCGTCTTCGGCGAACCCGCCGCCGTTGTTCACCAATCTTGGCAATTATCATCACAAGATAACCACAAAATCCGTCAAAGCGCAGAAATACTTCGATCAAGGGCTCCGCCTGGTCTACGCCTTTAATCATGAGGAAGCGGGGCGCGCATTCCATGAAGCCGTACGGCTCGATCCCAACTGTGCGATGGCCTATTGGGGAATCGCCATCACGTTGGGACCGAACTACAATCTTGCAGTTGACGCTGAACGAGATCGCGCCGCGTATGAAGCCATTCAACGCGCATTAGCCCTAGCCTCGCAGGTCAGTGAAAACGAACAGGCGTACATTCAGGCTGTCGCCAAGCGGCATGTGTCGGACCCCAATGCGGATCGCAAAGCTCTTGACCGCGCCTACGCAGACGCTATGCGCGAAGTTGTACAGCGGTACCCAGAGGACCTCGACGCCGCCACGCTCTTTGCTGAATCTCTGATGGACTTACGTCCGTGGGACCTTTGGACCCTCGACGGGCAACCACAGCCGGGAACACAGGAAATTGTCTCAACTTTAGAGTCGGTTCTGAAACGCAACCCCACTCACCCGGGGGCGATTCACTACTACATCCATGCTGTCAAAGCGTCTACGCAACCTGGTCAGGCGCTCCCGTATGCCGATCGTCTTGCCAAGCTCGTCCCTGGCGCTGGACATCTTGTTCACATGCCTTCGCATATTTATATGCGGGTGGGACAGTATCAAAATGCCGTGGATAGTAACGCGAAAGCCGCCGCCGTCGATGCGGACTACATCGCTAAATACAACGTGCAAGGCGTCTATAGCATGATGTATTATCCACATAATATCCACTTTCTGTGGGCGGCTGCCGCAATGGAAGGGCGCAGTGCGACATCGCTCCGCGCTGCGCGAGACCTTGTCTCTAAATTGTCAACCGACATGGTGCGTCAGATGACGCCATTGGAATTCGCCGCACCAACCTTGTTATTCACGTTGGCGCGCTTTGGCAAATGGGAAGAGATTCTCGAACAACCGACGCCGCCTGCGGACCTCCAGTACACCACCGGAATGTGGTGTTATGTACGCGGTCTCGCATTCTCAGCGAAAGGGCAGTTCGACGAAGCGACCAAAGAACAAGAAGCCGTTGCGGCTATTGCCGCCGCTACGCCGCCCGACAAAACTGTTGGGGACAACAGTCCGGCGCGAACACTTTTAGAAATTGCGGCTCACTCGTTGGCAGGTGAAGTGGCCGCGAAAAAAGGCCAGATCGACCAAGCTATTCCTGCACTGGAAGAAGCGGTGCGACTTCAGGATGGGCTTCCCTATACCGAACCCCCGCCGTGGTATTACCCAGTGCGGCATTCTCTTGGTGCAATCCTATTAACCGTTGGACGGGCGGCTGAAGCTGAAACGGTCTATCGAGAAGATCTCAGGCGTAATCCTGAAAATGGCTGGGCCTTGTATGGTTTAACCCAGAGCTTCAGGATGCAAAAGAAAACAGAAGAAACCGCCGCTACAGAAAAGCGCTTCAAAAAGGCGTGGGCCCGAGCAGATGTGAAGTTGTCATCATCAAGATTCTGACGAAGAAGCGTCCACTGAGCATACATTTTCACGTAACCCTTCTTCTAGATTTTTAGACGACGTTTTCTTATCAGTGAGCGCCTTTCTTGCCGGTTTTTCTCGCCTTCATCTAGAACAAAAGTCCCCTCATTAGGGCGCTGTTGTCCCCGTCAAAATCTATCCTTTGCCATCTTTCCTGGGTACATGGATTGCCGTTGGAACGGCGAATCTCAAGCACGCAGCGGCGAATATTTTCAACAATGTAAATACTATAGTTTCACAGGTAGGAACAAGCAGTAGCAGTAGCAGTAGTAGCAGCGGCAGTAGTAGCAGTAGCAGTGGCGGGAACAACGGCAGCAGCGGTGGGAACAATGGCAGCAGCGGCGGCAAGGGCAAGAGCAGCTCTTAATTCACTCAGATTACGCCGCTTGCTAGCAGTGTATCGAATTCTTGTCGAGACAATCCTAACCGTCCGCAATACATTTCTTCATTGTGTTGACCGAGGGTCGGCGCAGGTTTGCGAAGCGCCCATGGGCTCGTAGAGAAGCGATAGGGCGCTCCTGGGTAGATAAGGTCGCCAACTACTGGATGGCCGATGGTCGCAAAAAAACCCCGCGCCTTGAGATGCTCTGAGTTCAGCAAATCTCCCATAGTCGAAACCGGCGCAAACGGTACACGTTTTGCCTGCGCAGCGTGATAGACCTCTTGTACAGACTTGTCTTGCATCCAATCTTCCAGCAGCGGCCGAAGCGCGTCCCAATTCGCCGAGCGAGAAGGAAAGTCCTGAAAGATGTCTGCTTCCGCCCATTCTGGGTTGCCCATCAGTTCGAGCGCGCCTTTCCATTGATGGTCTTCGATTGCGAGAAAGTAGATATAACCGTCACGACAAGGAAGCACGTCCTGCGGAATGAGCCGGAAGCCCAGTCGCGAAGCGATACTCTGCTGATAGGGCCAGGACACGTAATTGTTCTCCATGATGGCGACTAAACATTCTTGTACGGAGACATCGATATGTTGACCCTTGCCGCTGGTGAAACGACGAAAAAGTGCTCCCAGTGAGCCAACGGCGGCGTTCGCTCCAGCCTGATAGCCAGCTTGCGGGCCAAACGCTTTGAGCGGGGGTAAATCTGGGCGACCAGACGCGCCGCTCAGATAAACAATGCCGCTCGCTGCCCACATATTCCGGTCACGCATGTGTAAATCACGGTGAGGGCCAGTCTGACCGAACGGCGAGATTGAGGTTATGACCAGACGAGAATTGAGTTGGTGCAGAGTATCGTAATGGAGACCAAGGGCTCCCATGCGCGGCGGCGGGACATCATGAATCAGCAAATCCACATCTGTGACGAAACGTTGCAGCAACTCTTGTCCCTTTGGCGTCTGCAGAGTGAGCGTCACTCCCAGTTTGTTGGTGTTAAGATACAAGAAGGTTCCGCTCTTTTCTGGGTGCGGGGTATTCCCAGGATAAGGACCACGTCGGCGAGCGTCGTCGCCCTCAGGCGCCTCGATCTTTATGACTTCAGCACCGAGGTCCGCCATGAGTTTTGCAGCATACGCCGCACCAACCGCGACGCCACACTCGATGACGCGAATGCCATGGAGAGGGCCTAGTACTGGGGTGTTAGGTGTTCGGTGCTGGGCGCTACTCATGAGAGCTATTGCCTTCCAGGTTTTTTCTTCTCCTGACTATTGCATGCCAACTACTGACAACTGTCTTAGTACCGTGGCATCTCCGGTTCAATTTCCAGCGCCCAGGCGTCGACGCCGCCTTCGAGATTCACTACGTTCTCGAAGTCTCGTTGCAGCAGAAAATTGACGACGCGCATGCTGCGCACACCGTGATGACAATAGACCACGATTGCTTTGTCTGGATCTAGTTCGTGTAACCGTCCTGGGATTTCACCCATGGGGATATGAACGGCGCCAGGGAGACTGACGAAAGCGACTTCGTCTGGTTCGCGCACGTCGAGGAGCACAAGCGGCTCGCCGGCGTCGCGTTTTGCTTTCAGTTCATGGACAGTGATTTCGTGAGCCATAATTGCAGCTATGCTTTGACTGATTACTAGTCGGTCTGATACTAGACAACCGTCCCTGACCTCGCAAGGGATCAAGTACATCCATAATAAGGAGGCGTAACGATGGCGGAATCAGAACGTTGGCAAAAAGGCGCAGCCAAGATGAAGGAACTCTTTGGTGCGGAACCTCGCCCCGGAACAATGCAGGAAGATTTCCTCAAAATCACCGTGGAGAATTTGTTCGGTGATGTCTGGGGTCGCCCCGGCTTAGAAACCAGGGAGCGGTCGCTGATCACCGTAGCGGCGCTCACCGTGCTTGCCCGGGAGCGGGAACTCAAAGTGCATCTGCGCGGCGCACTTAACGTCGGCATCAGCCGTGAGAAGATCAATGAGATCATGATCCACCTCGCGCATTACGGCGGTTGGCCCACTGGCGTAAACGGCTTGCGCATCGCCAAAGAATTGTTTGACGAAATAGATGCGAAAGCAAAAGGCTAAGAGCCTATCTGAATAACCCGGACTCCCGCTGCTCAGCAGTGTTGTACAAATCCCCCGCTCGGCTGCGCCT
>CAZUFQ010000030.1:0-16472 GCA_964618735.1 uncultured Enterobacteriaceae bacterium | reverse complement strand
TGCCCGCTCCAAAGCTACACGTCGCGCCGCTGACAAAGTTACTGCCTGTGATCACTACACTGCTCAGCGTTTGCCCCTGCGCTCCACTCGTCGGACTCACACTACTCACCCCTGGCGCCGGCGTCGCCGTGCTGCTCACTGTAAACCCATTGGCCAAACTCCCGCTCTGCGTATCCGGATTGGTCACACTCACCGTGCGGGCTCCCACTGTGGCATTGGCGGCAATCGTGACGTTGGCCGTCAGCTGGGTCGCGGAAGTGAAGGTACAACTGTTAACCGTAATTCCCGCCCCAAAACTGCACGTCGCCCCATTGACAAAGTTACTGCCCGTGATCCCTACACTCGTCAGCGTCTGGCCAACGCCCCCACTACTGGGCGTCACACTGCTTACCACCGGCGCGGGCGTCGGCCGCAAGACCTGCGCCCATTCTACGTCCGCCACCGGTGTGGTCGCGGCTTGGTTCGACCCCACCTGAATCCCTAACCGGGTATTATTCAACACCGCCACCGTGCTCCCCACCGTCACCCAGCTTAGTCCTCCATCCACCGAATAGTACCCCGTGTAGGTGTTCGTCGGCGCATCGCGATCCAAGCGTAAAATCAGATTCCCTGTGTTTACCAACGCAACCCGATTGGCAAACGTCGTCGCTTGCCCTACTTCCCGGAACAGCTCAATCTGCTGCTGATCCACATAGGCGCGGTTCAGATTGACATAGTTATCGTCATCCTGGTAGGCCAATAAACCGACCTGCTGGTAGTTGGCTACCGGGTTAAACGCCGCCAGCTTGAGCCGAATACTCACCCAGTCACTGGGCAAATCCCGCAAGAAGGTGTTCTGCGAATTGTTCAACCCCTGCCACAGCTCCCCACTGCCTAGCGGCACTCGCACCACGTTGGGATGCACCGTCTGATTGTAATCCGCCGCTAACGCCCCACTCTGCTCCGTGTCCCGCGTCGCCCCCCCCACCGTCTTGGCCAGAAAATCCCACCCCGCCAGCTCCATCTCATCCCGACTGCTATAGGTGAAGTCTAACTCCGCAAAGGGCGCATTGAGGTTATTGACCGGCAGCGTCACACTGGTCGTGTCGCTCAACCCACTACTGTCCGTCACCGTCAAAATGAGCTCAAAGGAATAGTTGCCCGCCCCGTGATCGATCACCTCGAAACTCCCATTGGCCCCCGTGGCCGTGATAAAAGGATGGATATGGGAGTTGTGATGAATAATGATCGTCCAGCTCAAAGCGCTGCCCGGCAGCGTGCCGTCATCAGGATCGGTCCCTTTCCCTTGGAAGGTCACCGTATCGCCGATGTTCACCTTGGTCCCGGTGGCGGGACTGAGAATAGTCGCCTTGGGGGGCGTGCTGCCCACGGTGACCGTGACGGTAGCGGTGCTGCTTTGATTCGTAGGATCGGTCACGGTGAGCGAAGCCGTGAAGGTGCGCACCCCGCCCTGCACGTAGGTGTGGGTGGGCGTGGCTTGGGTGGAGGTCGTCCCATCGCCAAAGTCCCAGAAGTAGGTCAGCGCCCCCCCTTCGGGATCGGCCGACCCGGCGCTGCTAAAGTTGACCGTCAACGGCGCATACCCCGCCGTGGGCGTGGCCGCCGCGTGGACCACCGGCGGCTGATTGCCGGCGCCCCAGCGAATGCGCCCGATCTCGCCCGAATTGAACGCCACATAGTACAGCGTCCCATCCGGCCCCATCTCTAAATTCACTGGCCCATTGACGTTGGTCGCAAAGGGCAGAATGTTCACCACATTATCATTGCTGTCAAACACCATGCGCTTGAGCCACTTGGCGGTGTAATCCGCGAAAAAGTAATTGCCCCGATACGCGGAGGGATACAAAATCCCGGAGTAAAACGCGCCCCCGATCGCCGTCGACCCCACGGTATGATCGTACACATACAAGGGCTGCGTCACACTGTCGGCTGACAGTTGCTGACACTGGGGGAACTGCGCCTGGTAGTCCGGTTGCGGATACCCCCCCTCATAACAGGGCCAGCCAAAATTGACGCCGCGGCCGCGCACTTGTTCTTCCCAGCTGTTCCACCCCACATTGCCAATGTAGGGCCACCCATCCGACGGGGAGCCGGTCACCGGGTGCAGGGCAAAGCGAAAGGGATTGCGCAAGCCATAGGCCCATACTTTGGATTTGTTGGAGGTGGGGTTGCCCGGCTCGTAGAAGGGATTGTCACTGGGCGCGCTCCCATCGGGATTGATGCGTAGGATCTTGCCGTTGAGATTCGTCAGGTCCTGGGCGCGCAAGGCCAGGACATCGGTATTACTGAAGGCGGCGCCATCGCCCACGCTCACAAAGAGTTTGCCGTCCGGCGCAAAGCGCAGCATGCCAATGGCGTGCGAGGGACTACTGATGGACATGCCGCTCAGGATGACGACTTCACTGTTAGGCAGCATCACATCGGGGGTATTGGGATCGGCGGTGACCCGGGTGAGTTGCTCGGGCTTGGCTTGGGTATCGTTGGTGTCCGTGCCGGTTTCGAGCACGTAGAGGAGATAGACATAGCGGTTGACGGCAAAGTTAGGGTCGAGCGCGAGGCCCAGCAGGCCGCGGTCCTGGTAGTGGTTGACCTTGGTGCTGATGTCGAGAAAAGGGGTGGGGAGCAGTTGCCCATTCTTAAAGATGCGCACGATACCGTTCTTCTGCCAGAGAAAGAGGCGGCCATCGGGAGCGAAGGCGACCCCAACCGTTGTATAAGGGGGCAACGTCGTCACCGTCTCGGTAAAAAAGCCAGAATCAGAAAAGCTCACTTGCGCTAATGCCGCAGTCGCTTGATACAAATGAAGCCAGGCAAATATACCCAAAAGGGTCGCAAAGAAAATTCTCTTTCCTAGATGCTTTGCTAACATACAGATCCTCCAAGAGGCGCCGGATTCGCAGGTTGAGGACCGCTCCGGTGTTGTCTGAACGCTGACCTCACCGAGAGACAGCGAAGGAATGACTACACTTAGCTTATGTATAAACTGTGAAAGGAGGTCTCGTGGCTCAACGTTACGTTGACATGCGCTTCTCCAGGTTCAGGGGGACAAAATTCGCAGGATAAGGGTCACTGGTGTTAGGAGCCATTTTCTCGTGGGGAGATTGTAAAGAGCTTACTGAATTCAAGTGCAAGCATGATTGAATATTTTTTAGCCTGAGTAAATACCTAATTTTTCCCCTTGATTAATAGACAAAGAAATTCTGTAGGCTTGGACTTCGGGATCTACCTACAGAACTAAACCCTAGTAAATTTAGGGGTGTGAACGTAGAATGCGCACAGTACGTCGCAGGAAGCCCTGCAGCAAATCACTCTCAAGCATTCAACAAGATAGGATAACCTTCGGAAGCCGGCAGCGGGGTAATCAATTGTGGAAAAACAGCTTTCACTTGTTGTACACAATTGCTCGTGCTGTTGATTTCCGGATACAGTTGCGACGTGGTTAAGACAAAGAGACTCCCATCCAGAAACTGCCGTTGGGGCATCACCTCGGAGTAGTTGACCGTCCATAGAGGCTCGACAAAGGCAGCTTTGTGTACGTGAGCCTCCAGCACTTGGTTGGCGTGAAAGGTAGGAAACAGCTCTGCCAATTTTGTGACTGATTGAGTGATGAGCTCCCCTTCATCAGCAGAGAAGAGCGGGTCCTCTTGTGGGACATAGTTCACAAGGTATACAAGATTTATTCCTCCGAGGTCTTCTCGCCGAATCAGATTGGTGGTTTCTACAATGCCAGAGAAAGAGGCTCCGGAATCAACAATAGGCATCCAATAGTATTTGCTCAATCGTTCCTTCATGACAAGCAGGGTGCACACCGACCCTTGGTAAGCTATCCCTTCAGGTCGGAAGCCCTCGCCGAGGACTTCGGGATCGATTAATTTCAAGAACTGGGTCATGGGAAGAGTTGATACAACTTTATCAAACGGACGAAATTGCCCTTGAATAGTGACTCCACACGCGCGATTGTCTTCTGTTACTATCCGCTCCACTCTGGTGTTCGTTGCGATGTTGCCTCCTCGTGCATACACCTCGTCAGCCAAGCGTTCTATCACAACTTTAAAGCCGCCCTTGATATAAGCGCACACTTCCTTTTGAGAACGATCTTTTCTGGTAGTGGCTTGACGCTTCACACGACTCCACAGATAGGTTGCTGGAGCTTGTTTGTAGCGGTCGCCGAATTTGAACACGAGTAAAGGTTTCCATACCGTATTAAACGCGCGCTCTCCACAAATGCGCGTCAACCACTCTTCCGCTGTGACCTGTTCTAGCGCCTGCCAATCATGCAAGCGCCGACTATAGAGCCCTGTAATGCCAAGGCGCACGCGATCGACCAATGAAAGAGGAGCGAACTTTAATAAATCCCACGGCGTAGTTAAGGGATACAAGCGCCCACGGTGCATAAATCCCATCTCTGTTTCTTGCCAATAGAGATTCGCGCCTAGTCCTAATTCTTCGGCGAGGGACATGATGGCCGTGTCGCTCGGGAGAAGGCAATGGTAGAACTTGTCAACCCAAACGCCTTGTACTTGTACAGCGGAGGCCAGTCCGCCAACATTCGCAGTCGCTTCAAAAATTGTCGCCTGGTGCCCAACTTTGAGCAGATGATAGGCGGTGGTGAGACCACTAATCCCACCACCGATAATTCCAACGTGCACGAGTTTCTCCTGACGGCGCTTGTTATGTTCGTATGGCGTCTGGCGTCGTTTTTACTTCAAGGGCAGCAGAAGATTTTTTCCCCTGGAGATCAGAGACAGTCAGACCTTGGCGGATAACATAGAAGAGCCCAATAATAGTCACGGGAATAAACTGACCGGCATGAGCAACGAAAGAGAGTCCTAGGGCGTCCTGCTTCGAAACCGCAAAAAACGAAAGCGCCACTACCGTAAAATACTGAAAATTCCCTACGTACCCAGGTGCAGCGGGAAGCATGATGCCAAGCGTCAGCACCGCAAGCACAACAAATGCGGCGAGAAAAGGCAGAGAAAACCCGCATGCCTGGAAAACAATCCAATAATAAAGAGCAATAACGAGCCAGTGAGCTAGAGATAACACTCCAACCCAAAAAATTTTTCTTTTATCTACCAAATTCTGAAAACCACCGGCAAGGTTACTCATGATCATTTCACTCTTCTGCCGCACGAACGTCGGCAACAACCTAACAATCCGCTCCCACAGGTCCTCATTCCCTATCGCCCACAGCAGACCGAGACTTACCCCTACCCAGACATAATACAGCGCAAGGACCACATAATTCAGATCCACGAGCCACGCCGGAAACGGAAAGACCACGAGCAGCGCCACCATAAAGAGGGAAATGACAATACCGTCAAGCAACCGTTCGATTATAAGGGTCGCAAGCGCACTGCTCACACTAATTTTCTCTGTGCGTGCAATAGCATATCCGCGGACAATTTCACCAGCTCGCAATGGCAAGACATTGTTCGCCAAAAATCCAATCATCGTCGACGCAAAAAGACTATGAACAGAAATGGTTTTCACGGGAGCCAACAGCAGTTGCCATCGCATGGCGCGCAGTACGAAACTAAAAACAAACACGACTGTCATGAGGATGATAGAAGAGACTTTTACTGTGGTCAGTATCGAGAGCACCTCGCTGAGATTGACCCCCCGCAACGCAAGATACAGACAGAGGAAGCTGACGCCGCCGCCGATAAGCACCTGGATTTTCACATTCATAACGACATCAATCCTTAAACAAAAGAAATCCTGCCAACATCAGAGCCTGCGAAAGGAAAAGTTGCTCCGAGACCGTATGGGCGCTAGTCTAACGCAACGTACCGAAAGGGGCGTGCTCCGGGAGCAGATAAATTCCGACTGATCACCGTCCAGTAGCGCAAGATCGTCTTCATCACCGGCATCTTACTTTCTCCAGCCTTGAAGTCATAGTGGAGCACCAAAGGAATTTCCGAAGCAGAAATCCCCAACTTTCTGAGTTTCAAAAGAATATCCACTATGGAGGTGAAGCCGCGTTCCTGCACGAACAGCTCGCCATAAATCTGGATCGCCTGTTTAATAGTCGTCGCTCGATACGCGCGATAACCACAGGTATAGTCCTTAACATTTTTGACAGGAAAGAACGTGCTCAACAAGGAACTTGCTCCCCAGCTGAGGATTTTCCGGCGCGCACTCAACCCTATCTCCTCCGCACCGGCGACGTATCGAGAAGCAATAACAACATCGGCCCCACTTTTAATCTTTTCTATGAGAGTCGGAATAATCTCCGGCGGATGCGTATTATCTGCGTCCATAGTCACAATGAGGTCTTCAGGTTGGCATTCATTGCCAGTTGTCAACAATCCAGACTTTAAAGCTTCGCCAAGCCCTTTATTCACCCCATGATCAACAATGCGCACCGGGAGCAGCGCGGCCCACCGTTGAGCGACGGCTAGCGTCGCATCCACACTGCCATCGTTCACAACGACAACCTCGTAGGGAAACGGCAAGGCCTGCATCGTCGCCTGAATGCGGGGCAGTAAGGCTTCGAGAGACAAGGCCTCGTTATAACATGGCAAGACGATGTATACTTTCACTGAGGAACCCATCCTTCTGGTGTAGATTGTTTTGATACACTCATGGGGCTACGCTTGTGTCGGCGTCTCTAGAACTGGGCTCCAGAAAGAATGGATGTCCAATTCATCCTGAACCAGTCCACAGTGCGCTGCAGCCCGGTGCGGAGATCAATGATGGGCTCATAGCCAAGAAATCTTCTCGCTTTGTCGATGCTGGCCCAGCGACGATTATGAGTGTCCCAATTCCGCCGTTCCGCATGGATAATCCCCGCTTTATTATCGGTAATCTCGTTGATCTGTCTCGCAAGTTCAATGACTTTTGTCTCACGACCCGAAGCCAGATTGAACACTTCGCCTATGACGCCCTCGACAACGCCGGCTCGAAGTAACCCATCAATAATATCTTCTACATAAGTCCAGTCCCGCGTCTCTTCCCCCGTTCCCGTAATACGGAGAGGCTGCTGCTGCAAAGCCCAGTAGATGAAGTTCGGAATAACGTTACGGTACCGTCCGGGAACTTCTCCTGGACCGTAAGAGTTAAAGAAGCGGACCCTCACTGTTTTCAATTGGTAGAAGCTTTTGAAGTAATTGCAGTACAATTCCCCCAGGAGTTTGGTAATCTGATAAGGGGTGTGCAGATCAAGAGAACATGCTTCCTCTGTGATCGGCATCTGCGCCACATCGCCATACACAGCGCAACTCGTAGCCGCATAGATCACTCGATCCACTCTGGCGGCTTGGGCCGCCTGGAGCACTCGGAGGGTGCCGAGCCCATTCACCATTAAGTCTTGTTCAGGATGTTCGACACTGTTTTGATTGGCAAAAAGAGCGGCAAGATGAAACACGAGCTGAGGTTCTTGCGAGAACACTCGAGTCAGTGCTTCCGGGTCAAGAATACTGCCTTTCACAAACTGACAGTTAGGAAGCCCAACAAGGGACCGACAGTCAGACGATGAGAGGTCATCAAGCACAGTCACAATGGCGCCGAGACCGGTGAGGACTCGGCAGAGACTAGACCCGATGGCGCCAGCGCCGCCAGTAACAAGGACTCGCATATTTCGATAGGCTCTCATGTAGGATGGATCGGCGCTCATAGTTTTTGTCCTTTCTCACAACATCGCTCGACAAACAAAATAGTCAACAGCAAGGGTAGAGGCCTCGTGTCGTTAATCGAGAGGCAGCCACCGAGTCAGCATCGGGCCCACCCACTTCGTCACGGGGAGGGGAAGGCGCTTCCACGTCTCAATGAACAAGTGGAGCCGCGGATTACTAGGATTCACATTGGGAATTTCTGCGCCATTCGTTAGTATATATTGGTAGCCCATCGGCTTTGGTTCGAATCCCCAGTGACGCTTAAAATCATAGGAGCCCGTGCCTTCTCGACTGCGGCCGAAATCGAAGATCCGGTAACCTGCGACACAAGATTCTCGCATGAGTTCCCAGTACATAAAATCATTCACTGACAATGAAAAGGCTTCAGGAAGAGACGCGCCGTAGTATGGCATCACTTGATCTTCGTAGAAAAACGAAATGACGCCCGCAACCATTCGTCCTTCATGCCACACGGTCAGCAATTCCGCTTCTTTCCCAAAATAGTCTCGAACCGCCTCAAAGAGTTGCCGACGGAAAGCCGGCGAACCTAGTCGTTGTTTATTCACCACAAACACTTCGTAAAATCGGTTAAGATGCTCCCAGCCGCGCTGCACCTCAAGACCATGTTTACTGCCCTGGCGCACCATACGGCGTTGTTTCCTGGGAATCGCCGCAAGGTTTACTTCGGGGTCCGGATCAAGGGCTTTCGTAAAGGACACATAGATAGATTTCGTAGGTAAGTCCGGCGCAGGATCATGCAAATGTCGCAGTTCGACATAGCGAACCTTTAACTGGACAGCCAGCTTTTGCGCTTCCTCAAGAAGGGCGCTCCTGGCTCGCTCGTCAGTCCCGCAGAGCCCGCCGTAGACTCCGTAAATAACGGAGATCAACACGTGACCGGAGAGCAACCCCGTGATTTCAAACAACGGTAGAACCGCACGAATTTCTGCACCTTCACACGCCATCAGATAATGCGGCGTCAGATGGTAGGCTCTTTCCACCACCCGCTTCCAGGCGGATAAGTGAAAGACCGTGCCATCGGGTGAAGAACGAACGAACTGATCCCAGGCCTCCTCCTCATGAGGGTCGCGCCCGACAAGACGGCGAATCGTTATCGGTTCTTGACTCTGAACGTGTGCAACAGCAGTGTTCATTGCTTTGTCTACTCTCTCCTGCATCCGACTTCGTAACTTAAGGTGATACGCGGTGATATAGATCAGCGAGCCTGACAATATCGTCTTCACCGAGATAAGAGCCCGTTTGCACCTCAATGACTTCGAGCATCTCTGACCCCGGATTGCTGAGCCGGTGAATCGCGCCTTGTGGGATATGGGTCGATTGTCCGACATGCAATTGACATTCTTGCTCTCCATTCGTCACCTGGGCGATCCCGGCCACGACCACCCACTGCTCGCTACGATGATGATGGAGTTGGAGACTCAACGACGCCCCGGGACGAACGCTGATACGCTTCACCTTAAAACCAACGTTTTCACTCAATACCGTGTAAGAGCCCCAAGGTCTCTGCACCGTGGAAGACACATGGGCCACTCCTTCTCCGCCATTCTGGAGCTGTTGTACAATCGTTTTCACCTCCTGAGCCCGATCCGTCGGACAGATCAAGAGCGTGTCTTCCGTATCAACAACCACCATATTTTTTAACCCGATGGTGGCGACCCGCTGTCGGTCGGTATAGATAAAGGAGTTTTCACTTTCCAAATCGAGTACATTCGCACTGAGCGTATTTCCGCGCGCATCTTTGGACGAGAGGCGATGAAGAGTGGTCCAATCCCCAAGATCCGACCAGCCAATATCCGCCGGCAAGACAACCAAGCGCGAAGACTTCTCCAACACTCCGTAATCGATCGAGACCGACTCTATCCGACGATACACTTCGGATAAGGTAGTGTTCGCGACATCAGCGGTAATAGACTTTTTTACTTCGTCAAGACCATGAGCTAACGCTGGAAGATACGCAGCAATCTCTTCTAAAATCACTGCCGCTTTCCAGAGAAAAATGCCGGCGTTCCAATAGTACGCCCCGCTGTCCAGATAAGATTGGGCGGTCACGACGTCAGGCTTTTCAACAAACGCATCTACTTTATATATAGAATTCTCTGCATCTACAGGCCCGTTCTCGCCAGCCAATACGTCGCCTCGTCGGATATAACCATAGCCGGTAGCTGGGTGGTCTGGGACAATTCCCAAGGTCACTAATGCTCCCTTTTCAGCTGCTTGGGCGGCTCTCGCAAGCAAAGCAAGGAAAGCCTCTCGACGTTTAATCCAGTGATCAGCCGGGAGAATCACGAGTACGGCTTCAGGGTCGTGCTGCTGAATATGAAGGGCGGCAAGTCCAATTGCTGCAGCAGTATTTCGTGAGGCTGGTTCGGTAAGAACATGGACCTTTTCTCCATTCACATCCGACAGGGCAGCAAGTTGGGAGGACACAAGGGGCGCTTGCTCTGCCCCAGTTACAAACCACCAGCGTTCGGAAGGGATAAGGCCACCGAGCCGGAGCACTGTCTGTTGTAAAAGCGTGTGCTGTCCCAACAGCGGTAGGAACTGTTTTGGACACTGAGTTCGACTTAGCGGCCAAAGTCTGGTTCCCCCTCCTCCTGCTAAAATTACAGCATGCAGCATCAACGCGTCCTCATGTTATAGTTCCCGAGCAGAGACTGTACGATCTCTTTTATCCTTCGCATCCTCTTCCGACGGACGACCGTCTAAAAGAATATCGGACGTTTATGAACTTCTTGATTCTTACTTTTAACAAAATGTGCATCAAGTGAAAAAAGATGAGCAACAAGGCCAGAGCTCTTCAAGGGTCCTTCCGCAGAAGAGAACTCAACAGAGCCAAGAAAGGCGTTCGCACTCGCCGTCTCTTCTTCTAGAGGTCCCATTTGTAGACAACTCGGTTGCATATTTATGATTGTAAGCCTCTTTACGAGCGGGTGCTCTGCTTTGTTATAGGTTCAGGACGTCGCGAACGGTCGTGAAACGACAATGCTTGAGGAGACGAAACAATTTTGCCTCGAGCCGGTCTATGCCAACATAGTGACGAAAACTGTGATGCCAAGGCATTGGCGGACGAGGCTGGTGTGGGTCAAGTTCCCAGGGATGAAAATAGAACATCACAGGTTTTCCCTCTGCCTTATTGACTCGGTGGATCCCTTTGCGGAACCAGGCTTCTGGGAGAAGGCGAAAATAGCCACCGCCGCCAATAGGAAAATTCGCTCCGAACCAGCGAGTTGTTCCTATAGGAAATTCGATCAATTTCTGTGCTCCATTGTCTCTAATGTCATAAGGAAAGCGAGGAGCAGTTACACAACCATAGCGATCATGGAGGATAGGATAGATGCTCGAATCATAGAGAAAGCCTTCCTCCAAAAGGACATCGTAGGCCCACGGTTGATCTTGGCCGATTGAATAGTTTGGAGCCCGATACCCTATCACGGCTTTCCCAGCGAGATCTTCAAGAATCATCTTTGCACGTCGCACATCCTCACGAAACTCTTGGGGGTTCTGACGCGAGACGAGCTCATGTCGATAGCTATGACACGCAATCTCGTGGGCGGTCCTCTCAATCTTCTTCACCATAGCAGGATGCGCCTCGGCGACCTGCCCAACAATAAAGAACGTCGCGCGGACCCTGAGCGAATCCAGGAGGGCAAGCACGCGGTCCATGCTTTCCTCGACCCGCGTAGGGAGATGCGGCCGCTGGTCCTCTGGCACAGCCGCTTCAAATTCTAAGCTGTGATAGTACTCTTCAACATCCACGCTCAGGGCATTCAGGAGCATTGTCTTTCCTCATAGTTAGCAAGTTTAGGCGTTACAGGAGTAGGACTATTAAGAAACTTTTGAGGCCTCAAAAGACTTTACTGGGTTACCTTCCACAGGAGAGGACAGGCTCTCTTGTTTTCCCAAATTCGGGGGAAGAGACACCTCCTGCGTGATCGGCCGGTCTGAAACTGTGTAGTCCTTGCCCAACAGCATAATATTTGCCGTATCTAGGATAATTTTTAAATCGAGCCACAAGGATCTATTTTTAATGTAATACAGATCGTAACGAATCTTCTCAGTGACATCTTCTTGACTCACCGCATAGCCAGACTTGATCTGCGCCCACCCAGTCACACCAGGCCGCACAGCCATCCGCAGGGTATAGTAAGGAATCTGCGCTTCCATTGTCTTGATGTTGTTCACCATTTCAGGCCGGGGCCCCACAAGATCCATATCTCCACGCAAGATGTTAAAAAATTGCGGCAACTCATCAAGGTGCGCTTTCCGCAACCATCGCCCTACACGAGTGATGCGTGAATCGAGGTCGCGACTCCAGACGGAATCCTTCACTCCCCGCGGGGACACAGAGTGCATAGTCCGAAATTTCACAAGACGGAAAGTCTTTCCGTTCCACCCCGCACGATCTTGCAAGAAAAAAACTGATCCCTTGGAATCCAATTTGATTGCTAGTGAGATCAAGCCCAACAGTGGCGCAAACAGAACGAGGCCGATAATGGCGGTGACGAGGCTGAGTGCTCGGCGCAACGCCATATCAAGTTGTGACTTTTTAAAATCAGTAGAGAAAATCAGAAAACTCGGATTTAAATTCTCAATCGCCAATTTTCCGGAAAACTGTTCGTGCACTTTAATCCCATCCTCTACTACGATGCCTGCCCAATGCGCTTGCAATAAGATCTGGATGGGCATACGACCCCGACGCTCCCGGAGCGCGACAATAATCCGATTCGGGCTGAACTGCTTGATAATTTCTTCAAGGCGATCCACAGGTCCAAGAATCGGAGAAGGCAGCGGCGTCTGAGAAGGTACAGACTGCGGATCACGATCGTCAATGAATCCTGCGATTACATAGCCTAGGGGAGAAAGCATTCTGACCGCCGTCGCCACTTTCCAGGCAAAGTCTCCTGTACCAAGGATGAGGATGCGTTCAGCAAAGGGATTGAGGTTGCCAAACGTGTAGAAACTCCAACGGAGCGGCAACACTACGCTAGCGCCGATGAGCACGAGAAGAAGACTAGAAAGCGGAACGGAACTCGTGAGTGGGGGAAGGGAGACCAGAGCCGACGACAGAAACAAAAGGATAACAGCTACCAGGAGCGCCCATGAGAAATACCGGAAAAATTCACCAAGACTTTTGATCGCACGCAAATTGTATAAATCGTTTACGTAAAATGACACGAAGAAACAGAAGGTGGGAATCAAGGCTTGCCCGATCAGAGCGGCGACGTTCTCCCAACTGAGCGCTGGCGTACTCCGCCACAGGAACGTCACTCCGCTCATGGCGAGGAACAGCAGTCCCATTTCAACTATTACAAAGAGGAGGATACGAAGAGTCATAACAACGTCCGTTTCAGCTACACTAGAATGTCGCAGATTGCTGAAATTGAAGCTTCTTGCTCAATGCAGCCCCTTAGCCTTAGCGCAGATAAAAAGTTCCTAGTATATTCGCGGAGTATGATCGCCAAAACCCTTTTTGTAAGGAACAACAGAAGAGCTCACAGGCGTTGATTTTACCTTCGTATCGCCTTAGCCCATTGCCTCTAGCCTTACTTAGGCGGTCATGCTTCTCACCCGAGGATGCCTATACAACTGTTAAAACAGGACACGCGGCCAGAGCAACGGACTGAGCCTTTCGGGATGTTTACTTTTGCCATATCTTAGAGGGAAGAAAATTGTTTTGTTTAAGCTGTTGCTTGAAGCGTCTTTCTCTAATGCATGGGCAATACTTCTTGCGCAGAAGTTTAAAACGCCCCTCATTGAAAAGATTCTTGCCAAGTAACGTCCTTTTCGTACTTACTCTCTCGGTCAGCCAAATTCTTGCTCACCACTCTTGTAGAGAATTCTTCTGTCAGCGCGATTTAGGAAGAAAAGGCTGGAACGGGGCGCGCATCGCCGTAGTTAAACGGCGCCCCCATCCTCCATTGCTCTTTTCCCCAGGAGAGTATTGCGCAGCATAATAGTAAGAATCTGATCGATCATCATTGTTGAAGAGTATTCCCACCATCTTTGTAGAATCGATCGATTCGATGGCCTCCGCGAGTAATTTTCGCGACGTCTTGTGCGCTTTGACTACCAACAATAATCCATCCACACACGGCTCAATGAACCGACAATCTGGAAACGGAATAAAGGGAGGCGTGTCCAAGATGACATAATCATATTGACGGCGCGCTTCTTGAAGCAGCTGCTCGAATTTCGCTACCTTCAGCACGTCGTGAGGATCTCGAGAATGAGAACCACCCAACAAAACGTCAAAATTGAAAGACGGATATGGGTGGATCACCTTATCGAGGGACAGAGTAGCATCCAAAACGAGATCCCTAATGCCAAGATTTGGAGCATGACGCCACCCAAGCAGTTTCGGGAGCGAAGACCGACGCAAGTCAAGGTCAACAAGCAGGGTCTTTGTCTCAGGAAGCTGGGCAAGCGTAGCCGCGATGTTGATCGCTGAGACGGTCTTCCCGTCGCTCATGGAAGGGCTCGAGATCGCAAGAATTGAGAGTCCCATTTCTTTGTGAAGCTGGGCAATACGGTGGCAGACGACCCGATACGATTCAGCTTCGTAGGCGATAGGAGTGAGCAAACTCACAAGATGGCCATCCACGCGGGATTGAACCAGCGGACTTGCGTTCTTTCCATACTCATCGTGCCGTGGTGGCGCGTGTTCTTTCCGGAAGAGAGGAACAGTCCGGGTCTCTTTCCCATCAACATGAGAATCTATTGGAGCATAGTCCTGGCCGGTCCGCTGGTGCGCCCGTTCCAGTTCTGCGCGCTCTAACGCTTGGAATATCTTACTCACCAGCTCATCCCTTCTTTCAATATGAACAAGAATCGGTACGAAAGATCATGATTTGAGAGTTATCTCACTAGAATGCCAGCCGGTGGCCTGACAATGTAGCGAACTAAAGTCTCATTGCCGACAGAAAGTCGATAAGAACCCTGAATCAAGACGAACAGTACACAGAGAAGGGCAACCGCACCAACGTTTCGCCGCCGTCGTTGTTGTATGGAGTCAGCTTCAGTAGTGATCTGCGGAATAATCCCTAACACGTTTACTTTCGTCAAGGCTCTTAGCTCTTCTAGACTGTGAATCGAAGAATCCAACATTTCCCGCACAAGCACACTTGCAGCAGCAATCCCTAATCCGAGAACAAGACCTACAAGAAACACCGTCCACCGCTTAGGCCCTGAGGGTTGTTGAGGCAAAACAGCGGGTTCCAGGAGTCGAAAGCGTTCCGCTTTTTGCTCTTCTTCCAAATTGCCGGATAATTTCGCCTCGTCTAGACGTTTGAGTAAGGAACTGTACAAGTCTCGAGTGATCGTATAATCCCGAGTAGTAGCAGCAAGCTCTTGCTCACGTTTCGGAGCATTCTCAATACGTTGCTGATAAACTGCAATATCATGTTGAACTTTGTCCAGAGAGGCGCTCAACGCTCTGATCTCTGAATCAACGGTTGTCTGTTCAATTTGAGCGGAGGACATTTTTGGCACAGTCAGCGCCGCATCTAGATTTTCGCCGGGCGGGGCGTTCTGTGCCTGTTGTTTTGCTCGCTCTTCAAGCATCTCAATCTGTTTCTTTACGCGAATCACATCGGGGTGCTTATCTGAAAAATGCATCTTCAACTCGGCCAGCTGGCCTAGAAGACTATTCATGCGAGCATCACCCGCCGACTGAGAATTCCCTACATCGAGCGAACTCAGAGCGGAATCCATCTCCGCCATCTGTACGAGCACATTGCGCCGGTCCCGTGCTCGGTTGAGATTATCCGAGGTAATTTCCAATTGCTTCTGTAACACCGATAGGGTGCTCAGGTTAGCGTTCTGTTGCTCGGGAAGTTCTCCCATATGTTGTGTTTTATATGCGACAACTTTCTGTTCTTGTTCTTCTAATCTCTTTTTCACTGTCTCCAGTTCGGTACGCAAAAACTCTGTCGTCCCCACCGCCTGCTGTTCACGCACCTGGAGATTCCCTTGAATGAAAAAAGAGGCAAGCGTGTTAGCAACTTGCATATTCTTTTGAGGATTCGCACTGCTGTAGCTGATCTCCAGGACAACAGTATCGCCGCGCCCCTTAATTTGAATGCCAATGTCTCGGCGCGCCGATGCCGCAATCACGTCTTCTGAGGCCCCAGCCGCCCGCAGATCTCGATACAGATCGAATTGTTTGGCAAGCTCCACTAGCCTCGCGCGACTGAGTATCTCCTGACTGAGGATTTGTAGACGGCGATCAAGGGGCATGGTGACTGTTGATCGTACAAAATCCGTTGGGATTTGCTGTCCCTCCACCATGATCACAGCGGTAGCAGTGTAGATGTTCGGCAGGAATACCGCCAAACTGCCCGCGATAGTCATAACAATGCTCAACAGCGCTATCGCGAGCCAGAGGCGCCGCTTCAGCATTTCGAGGCCAAGCTCGAGGGAAAATCCATTGGGAAAAAGATTCATTGTTCCTACTTTACAAAGTACTCAAATTTTTCGGACAATTATGGCACCAGGATACGGTCGCCAGGACGCAGGAGAATGTCCTGCTTGAGATCTCCCTTGAGAATCGCATCATAGTCCACGACGAATTCGGTGACTTTTCCTTCTGAGCGGCGCTGCACGCGAATGTTATTGCGG
This sequence comes from uncultured Enterobacteriaceae bacterium, assembly GCA_964618735.1. Classification (GTDB taxonomy): domain Bacteria; phylum Desulfobacterota; class Binatia; order Bin18; family Bin18; genus SYOC01. Next base: position 219 of record CAZUFQ010000030.1, on the reverse strand, counting down.
TCGGCAAAGCGGCTTAGTCCTCCTGCTTTTGTTAAGACTTCCAGAATACTACTGTTATTGATTAAGGAGTATGCTCCCGGTCGCGCCACCTCGCCAAGCAGAAGAATCTCGTTCGAGGCAATTCCCGTTACTCTCACGGTAACGGAAGGACTGGTGACAAATTCACTATATTTCTGTTCAAGGAGATTTCTCAATTCAGCTGTAGTCAAGCCGACAACC
>CAZUFQ010000029.1:0-16505 GCA_964618735.1 uncultured Enterobacteriaceae bacterium | reverse complement strand
GTGTTAAGCTGGTTGCCCGGTCGCGGGGTGAGGGAAGTTCCCTGCGGTGGCAAGTTGACCCTTTGCAATCTTTCGTACTTGAACGGTCAGCTGTTGAAGCCGAACTACGTAAAGCAAAAGAAGCTGCGGAGACGGCGGACCGCACGAAGGCCGAGTTTGTCGCCACTCTCTCCCATGAACTCCGCTCTCCTATCAGCGTCATGCTGGGGTACGTTGAGTTGTTGCTAGCCGGCGGGTTTGGCGAAATTCCTGCTCAACAACAAGATGTTCTTGATAAAATTCAACAAAATATCCACCAGTTGCTAGAACTCATCTCCGGCCTGCTCGACCTGAGCCGTTTAGAAGTGGGACGGACGCCTCTTGAGCTGGGCGAAGTCGGCATTGCTGATCTTTTACAAACTATCGAACAAGAGATGCCCAGTTTACCCATTCAATCCCAGCTCAACTTTGTGTGGCGGGTTGCCGACAATCTTCCCCTCGTATGCACGGACTCTACCAAGCTGAAAGTGGTCATCAAAAATCTCATCGGCAACGCCATGAAGTTTACAGAAAAGGGAAGCATTACGGTGGAGTCACGGCAACATGCTGGCGGGGTGAAGATTTGCGTTGCCGATACCGGCATTGGCATTCCCAAAGAGTCCCTGCCGGTTATTTTTGAGCCCTTTCAGCAGCTTCAGGCGACAGACGGCCAAGGCACGGGTCTTGGCTTGCATATCGTGAAGCGTTTCCTGGCGCTCCTGGGCGGGTCGATCACTGTCGAAAGTGAAGTGGGGCGCGGTTCTACTTTTTGCGTCTGGGTGCCCGCCGCCAATCCGCCACGGCTTTCTCCCTCAATCTCTTTGCCTGCTGAGCCAGTTCGCCACGCTTCACAGAACGGTGAGAAAAATAGCGCCAGGAGACCTGAGACTGACTCCACTCTCCTCTAAGGCGTCACAAGCCTGAACCTCGTACTCTGTCACGCGCTAAACTTTACGGCTTTCTCATGCCCAGGCTCTGCCTGGACATGGCGTACGGTTATGATGCTCCCGCAGCTGGGAGATAGCGTTCCCAGGCAGAGCCTGGGAACAAGATTGTCAACTTTGGAGCATGACAGGGTACTAGATTTTCTTGTAGGGGTAACCTCCATTGTGGTCGCCCGGCGGGGTAGGCGCAGAAGCCTGCCCCTACAACGTACGGACTATCGTCCTTGGAAGTGCGGCGTGCGCTTTTCGAGAAACGCGGCCACCGCTTCTTTGTGGTCTCGCGTCTTGAAGAGATAATCGAGACCGAACGTTTCCGTCTGGACTGCCGCATCAAAATCGTTTTCCGCTCCTTGGTAAAGAGCCCTTTTAGAGACAGCGAGGGCGAGGGGAGGAAGCGCCGCGATCTGCTGAGCCATCTCTCGCGCCGCCGCGAGCAATCCTTCTCCGGGGACAACTTGGTTGACAAGGCCAATGGCGAGCGCCTCTTGCGCTTTGACTACGCGCGCGGTGTACGTCAGTTCCAGCGCTTTGGCGAGGCCAACTAACCGAGGCAGCATGAACGTTGAACTCAACTCCGGCATCAATCCCATACGTGCGAAAATAGCGCCCATGGACGCCTCTTCTGCGAGGATGCGAATATCTTGCACCAGGGTAAGCGTGAGACCGATGCCCACTGCGGCCCCATTAATCGCGGCAATGGTCGGCTTTTGACAATTGTAAAGCGCGTAATGAAGGCCCGAGCGCGGGTGCACCACTTGCGGAGCGCTCGGCGCCGATTTGTCTTGTTCGTTAATCTGTTTCTGGAAAACAGCGCTCACATCAGCGCCAGAGCAGAACCCGCGTCCTGCGCCGGTCATGATGATGACGCGCACGTCATCGCGTTTTCCCAGAGTGGTGTAGGCATGGGTAAGTTCATCGCCCATGAGATTGGTGTACGCGTTGAGTTTTTGTGGGCGATTGAGAGTAACAGTTGCGACGTAGTCTTGTACGTCGACGAGAATTTCTTGGTAGTCCATAGAGCCTCCATGGGGAGATACGTGGAGAGAAAATAGCGTACTTGCAGGGAAGGGGGAAGGCTCTAGGGAACCTTGCTTCATTCGTGTTTTCTCGGTACTGTCGCGGCTCTATTTGTGGAGGGCTTGTAGCTCACTGTGACGATGGAGACAGCTTCTACGCGAAACGAAGATTCCGGGAGACGTTCGCTCCGTTCTCCGGATTCTCCTTTTCGGTTGCCGGGATTTCGACGTTATTGGACGACGCAGTTGTGCGCCGGGTTCGCTTCCCAGATGCAAGGGGTGGCGATTGGTTGGCAAGTCTACGATATGACCCACCGCCCCTTGGACTTGGGATTTGTAGGGCTTGCGCAATTCTTTCCTGTTGCTGCTTTAGCATTGGTGGCTGGTCATGTTGCTGACCGGTATGACCGTCGGCGTGTGTTTGGTTATTGTCTCGCTCTTGAAGTGCTCTGTGCAGTATTGTTATTGACGCTGACAATGCTCGGCAACACCGAGCCGCTCTGGGTCTTCGGCGTGCTGGTGCTTGCCGGAGTAGCGCGAGCGTTTAAGTTTCCCGCTACGTCTGCATTATTGCCGAATCTTCTTCCTGCGCAGCAGTTCGCGAGCGCCGCAGCGTTGACCTCCTCGGCGTCGCAATCCGCGGCAATTGTGGGGCCAGCCCTCGGCGGGCTGCTGTATGCGATTGGTCCCAGCGTTGTCTATAGTCTCTGCATATTGCTGCTCGCCGCGGCTGTCGTACAAGTGCGACTGATTCGTCTTGAACGCGCGATGGCTCCGGCAAAAGCAGTGACCTGGGAATCTGTGGTCGCCGGGATTCGTTTCATTCGCGTGCAGCCTATTGTCTTAGGCGCTATTTCTCTCGATCTCTTCGCTGTTTTATTAGGCGGCGCCACGGCGTTATTGCCAATGTTTGCTCGTGACATCTTGTATGTCGGGCCGGGTGGACTGGGATTACTGCGTAGCGCTCCGGCGATCGGCGCCCTCAGCATGGCGGTGTTTTTAGCCCGTCGTCCCGTGCGAACGCGTATCGGTCACACTTTGTTCCTCGCCGTGGGTATGTTTGGCCTCGCGACGATCGGCTTTGCATTATCCCGCTATTTTTGGTTGTCGCTGTTAATGCTCGCACTCCTGGGCGCGTCAGATATGGTGAGTGTCGTGATCCGTCGCCTGGTCGTTCAGCTCTCGACGCCGGATGAAATGCGCGGACGCGTTGGCGCCGTGGAATTTGTGTTTATTGGCGCCTCCAATGAATTAGGCGAATTCGAGTCTGGAGTGACGGCGGCATGGTTCGGGATTATACCTGCCGCCTTGCTGGGCGGCGTGGGTACACTTTTTATCGTCTTGCTGTGGCCCTGGTTGTTTCCCTCATTGCGACAGGTAGATACGTTAGAAACTGTTGCGTGAGACTAAATTGTGTCAAAAGAGGAGGGCAAGGACCTATGCGTGCAACAACGAAATTGCGACAGATGCTGAATGCGCCGGGGATTATCGTCGCGCCAGGCGCTTATGATGGACTTTCGGCCCGCTTAATCGAACGTCAAGGCTTCAAGGCTATATACATGACCGGTGCGGGCACGGCGGCCTCGGCGCTAGGGCAGCCTGACATTGGATTAACGACGTTGACAGAAATGACAACACACGCCGCGCATATCGCGAGCTGTGTATCGCTGCCGGTGATTGCTGACGCCGACACTGGCTATGGCAATGCACTGAATGTGATTCGCACTGTGCGTGAGTATGAGCGAGCCGGCGTGGCTGCGATCCATCTAGAGGATCAGGTGTTTCCTAAACGCTGTGGTCATCTGGCCGGAAAAGCGGTGATTCCAGCCAAAGAGTTTACTGAGAAGATTCGCGCTGCCGCCGAGAATCGCAGTGATCCGGACTTTGTCATCATCGCTCGCACTGATGCGCGTGCTGTCAACGGCTTGGACGATGCGCTTGAACGGAGCCGCCTCTATCAGGAAGCCGGCGCGGATGTCATCTTTGTGGAAGCGCCTACGAGTCGAGAGGAGATCGAACGGGTCGCGAAAGAAATTCATGCGCCGCTGCTGAGCAACCAGGTGCCGGGCGGCAGAACCCCGGGATTGACGGCTGCAGAGCTAGAAAAGCTGGGCTACAAGATTGTGATTTTTCCTGTTGTGAGTCTCATGGCGGCAACGCTAGCGATTGAGAACGCCTTGACCAAGTTGCAGAAGACGGGAACGGACTGGCATGATGGGCCGGTATTGAGCCCGCTGGAAATTTTCCAGAAAGTCGGCATTGATGCGTGGCTCGAACAAGAGCGGAAGTATACGAATGGCTGATGAGTTTCATTGCCGGGAATTGAAACCCCCGGCTACCCTCAGATCAGCACACCGTGCTGGCTTGCGCCGCGGAGCGGCGCTTGATGGTAGGCCGGTCTTTCAAGGCCGGACTGTATTTTGTCGAGAATCTCACCACACCCGCCGCGCGATGTCTGCGACGAGACGCAGTTTCGCCTCTTGCGTGGATTCCGGTATCGGGTTCCCCTCCCACACCGTGCCAAAGCCGCATTGCGTAGAAATGGCGAGCTTCTCGCGAGGGAAATAACGACTCGCTTCTTCGATCCGTTGTACGACGGCCTCGATCGGCTCCAACTCGGTTTGTTTGGTGGAAATCAGACCTAGAACCACGTCTTTGTCCGTGGGAATTTCCCGGAGAGGCGCAAACGAACCGGAGCGCCAATCGTCATATTCGAGAAGAAAACGAGCGTAATTGCTTGACCGTTTAAAGACCTGTGGCGCAATGACTTCGTAGCCGCCTTCGCCAACATAATATCCTTTGTTATTGCCGCGACAGACATGGAGTGCGAACGTCACCCCTGCTACTTGCGCGACTGAATTGAGAATATCAATTCCCTCAGTCAACAGCCGGTCGGGGTCCATGCCCCGCTCAGCGAAATCCTGCTGTCGCCGTTCGGGGTCGCAGAGCATTCCCAGTTCAGGGGCGTCAATCTGGATGTACTCGCAGCCGAGTGTTGCGAGTTCCTGCGCCTCCTGTCGGACGATGGCCGCAGCGTCGGCAAAGAGGCCAAACGGGTCCGGGTAGGCGCTACGCGAAAATTCCGGAGACCAGCGTAGCGTCATCATCAGGGGACTCGGGAGCGTGACCTTGAGCGGCTTTTTTGCCCGTCCACGCGCGTAAGAAAATTCTTCAGCGGTGAGCGAGCGCTTGCGGTGAATCTTTTCGACCACGGCGTACTGCACCTGAATTTCAGTCTCTTGCGCTTTCTCTCCTTGTTTATGTGGTTGTCGCCACACGCGCGTGAAGGCTGGAATCGACTGAACGCCAGTGATGACATCAGTCAGCGGTGCGATAAAGTGGGTGCGTCGCATCTCCCCATCGGTAATGACATCCACGCCGCACTGGTCCTGCAAGGCGATCATTTCATCTACTGCACGATCTTCACTCTGCTTGAACTCACGCGTGCTCAGTTGTTTCGCCTCCCACTGTTTGCGGGCGTCTTTCAGATATTGGGGGCGCAGTAGAGATCCGATGACTTCTGCGCGATACCTCTGTTCCATTGTCGCTCTCCTCTTATTGTGAAATCCCTCTCGACCCGACGACAGTTTTCTCTCGGCATCGTACTCGCGCTAGGGGAAATTCGCTATGACACGTCTTCTTCTGTTATAAGAGAGCTGAAGCCTCAAGGGGCCTCACGTGGGCGGAAGGGTCACCACATGTCTCGTCTTTCAGGGCGGTTTTTTGCGCGTCTTGCTATATTCCTCCCCCTCCTCAGCGCTCCGCCGCTGTTGACGGGAGCAAAGGTTTTACTACCTCGCCCAAGTTTTTCTAAGGCGGCAATCCTTGCTGCGCATAGTGTCCGTCTTGGTCCAGGGGTCCAGGTCTTATCGGGGGACGTGATTGTGAATAACGGACGGAGCAACAGCCCGACCTTGGAACCGGGCTTTGAATGCGATTTGGAGCCGGGGGTAACCACTTCCATCGGAGCATTGGTGGTTGCTGACCGTCTGCGGGTCAAATCCGGGGCCGCCATTAATGGGACCGCACTCTTCTCCACGGCAACGGTAGACGGAAGTATTGCCGTCTCAATCTCGCCTGTGCCGGGCGGATTTCCGATTTTTACAGCAAACGGACTTCCGCAGTTCCCAAATTTTACCGCAGGAACCACACCCGTCACTGTCGGTCTGAACGGCGTACAAAGCCTCGCCCCGGGAAATTATGGGAGCATTACCGTGGCCGCTCACGGGAAATTAATCTTCACAGGTGGAGAGTATAACGTCCAATCACTCAGCTCGGGTGTTTACACGCACCTCCTCTTCCAGGCTCCGACCACGCTGCGAGTTGCCGGACGATTCTTAACTGGTCAAGGAGCGATTATCGGACCGGACGATTCCTCCTCTCTTCCTTCCCGTTCTCTTTCAGCCGCAAGCGTTGTGGTGTTTGTAGCTGGGACCGATGGGACCGGAGGATTTGTCTCTCCGCCTACCTTTCTGTCTTCCGTCGCTATCGGGCAACGAAATGTTGTGGATGCGACGTTTTGGGCGCCGAACGGGACAGTGTATCTTCAGAAGAATACGGATGCCGAGGGAGCCTTTTGGGGACGCCAGGTTCAAGTCGACAACAATGTGCAGATTGTAGGTAACAGCTTTTTTAAAAACGAGCTTCCCACGGCGATGGCCCAACGTGTGATTCTGAACGAGGACGCAGCTCCCATCCTGGTGACGCTGAGAGGCAAGACTCCGACGAATGATCCACTGAGCTTCAGTATCGTGACGCCGCCTAGTCACGGCGTGTTAGGGGCCGTGACCCTGGTGAACGGGACTACAGCCTCGGTGACATACGACTCTTCTGTCGATTTTTACGGTCTGGATAGTTTCGTATTTAAAGTTGATGACGGTCACGGTGGTGCAGGGACGGCGACTGTCTCGATCACAGTCAATCCGGTTAATGACGCGCCCAATTTCACGGCGAATAATCCATCGGTTGTCAATGAAGACGCCGGTGCGCAGAGCATACCAAACTGGGCGACGTTTAGCGCCGGACCGGCTAACGAGAGCGCTCAGACGGTTGCGGGCTACATGGTCAGCAACGTTAGCAATTCCGCCTTGTTCAGCACGCTGCCGGCGATTGCAACGAGTGGGACTTTGACCTACACGTCGGCTGCGAACGCGTTCGGTTCGTCTACTTTCCAGGTTGTCGTGAAAGATAATGGCGGTACAGCCAACGGCGGTGTAGACACCAGCGCCCCGAAGAGCTTTACCATTACCGTGAACCCAGTCAATGATCCCCCGACCGTGACGCCCCCGGCAGCCTACACGGCGCAGGCGAATATTGGGATTAGCGTCCCCGACGGAGCAACCGATCTTTTAGATGGCTCGACCATTACCGATGTTGATGGTCCGGGAGCAGCGCCCTTTAGCATCACAGCTGGCGCCTTTACCTCGGCGAACGGCGGCAGCGGGGCTATCAACGTCAACGGCGGCTTTACGTACAATCCGCCTGCTGGTTTCACAGGAGATGACACGTTCACCTACCAGATTTGTGATAGTGGCGTTCCTGGTAGCGCCTGTACTTTCGCTACTGCTACGGTTGCCGTGAACGGGCCACGAGTATGGTTTGTCAACAATGCACTCGGCGCGGCGGGCGACGGTCGCTTGTCGGCCCCGTTCAATACCCTGGCGGCAGCTGATAATGCGGCGAATACAAACGGCGATCGAATCTTCGTATTTACCGGCGCCAATACGTACACGGGCGGCTTTGGCTTCCTCACTAATCAACGTGTGATTGGTCAAGGAGTAGTTGATGCCGATTTCGATATGGCTGTCGGCATTGACTCGCCTGTTTATAGCGTAGCTCGCCCGGCTATTAACGGGACGCGTCCAACCATTAGCGGCGCGATCAATCTTGCCGCCGGCGTCACCGCCCGCGGGTTCAACGCCACCAACACCGGCGCGACCGGGATAAATGGGAGCGGCGCTGCAGGTTTGACCATCAATCAAGTCAGCGTCAGCACTACGAACGGGATTGCCGTCAACCTTCTCAACTCTAGCGGCTCCATCAGCTTCACTGCTGTTTCGGCCAATGGCGGCGTCAACGGCGTCGTCCTTACGAATACGACTGGCAGCTTCACCGTGACGGGCGACACTGGCGCCAGTAATAACGGCTCTGGCGGTACGATTCAGAATCTCACCGGGGACGGGATTGCTCTTGCCAATGTACAAAACATTGCCCTTGACCAGATGAACATTCAGAACACCGGAGGAAGCGGCGTCAATGGGACGCAAGTGTTGGACTTCAGTTTCACGAACGGCGTGATCAACAATTCCGGGGATGCACTCAATGAGTCCAACATCGCTTTTAACGGCAATGGGTCTCTGTTGGGGACGAATATTACTGGGACGCTCACGCTCACCGGCAGTACGTTGACAAATGCGTACTATAGCGGACTGGACGTGCAGTCGGATAATGGCGCGGTGAGCAACACTGTTATCATGGGTAACACCATTACGAGTTCTACTAGCACAGCAACCTCAAAAGGGACCGGCGTCAATCTCATCGGGACTGGCAACTCTTCCACTGCTTTCAGTCTTACGAAAGCAACCATTAGTAATAACGTCATCTCAAACTTCCCGAGCGGAGCGGGTATTCAAGTAGTCATTGGCAACTCAGACCCCGCTGGGCCAGGAGCGACCGCGGGGATTCCCGGAAGCGCCACGAATATCATTTCGATCACCGGCAACCTGGTGCGGGGTCAAAGCACGGCCAACCGGGTGGGCGGCAGCGCGATTGTCGTAGCAAATGCTGGAGGGAATCCAGGGTCGCGCACCCGGACGAACTTTGAGATCCTCAACAACGGTACGGCGGCTCACCCGCTCACAAATATGCTCGGGACTGCTATCCTCATCGGGAATAACGGCAATTCGACAATGACTGGGGCGATTAACAATAACTACATTGTTGCCAACAATGCCTTCGGTTCGCAAGGCGTTGGCGGCGGTAATGGCGTGACTGTCAGTAATACCGATACACCGAATCTGCTCCTCACGGTCAACGGCAATACGATCAGTCAGACGGACGGTAATGGGATTCTGTTGGTTGGTCGCGGCGTCACAGGCGCGGCAGGTCTGACGATTAAGAACAACGCGGTCGCCGCGCCCTTGAACGGGGTGCGTCCAGGCATTCGCGTTGACGCCGGCAATGCCTCATCAGTGGATGATGCTATTTGTCTCGATATTGCAGGCAACACCAGTGCGGGTAGTGGCGGCGCCCAAGGGATCGGGCTACGTAAACAAGGGACCAATTCGTCTGTGAATGATTTTGGCATTGAAGGGATGGCGGCGACGAGCACGCCTGGAGTCGAGAACTTTGTCAATACTCAAAACCCGGCGGGCGGCGGTACGCTGCTTATGGTAGCCGCCCGCGGTTTCTCGAATTGTTCAACGGCTCCATGAGCGGCGACAACGCTAAGCAAGAGACAAAGAGACCTTCACAAATAAAGTCTAGGAGAAAAGAATGGCAGAACCGTTCTTATCAGAAATCCGCATCATGAGTTTTAACTTTGCCCCAAAGGGCTGGGCGTTCTGTAATGGCCAGCTCTTGCCGATCAATCAAAACCAAGCGCTCTTTGCACTCCTCGGTACGACCTACGGCGGGGATGGACGAGTGAACTTTGCTCTTCCCAACCTGCAGGGCCGCACGCCCATCCACGTCGGCAACGGACACGTTCTTGGCGAGAGTGGTGGTGAACAAGGGCACACATTATTGACCACAGAAATGCCCATCCACGTTCATGCTGAGAAAGCTTGTACTGCCCCTGCGTCAACCAACAACCCCGCAAACGCTCTGCTTGCCCAGAGCACGGCGGCGGCGCTTTATGCGAGTGGAGCAGCGAACGTGCAGCTCATGGCCTCGAATGCCGTGTCGTCCGTGGGCGGCTCGCAAGCGCACCTGAATATGGAGCCGTTCCTGACGCTGAATTTTTGTATTGCGCTGCAAGGAATTTTCCCGAGTCGGAACTGAAGAGAGGCTAGAGACTATAGGGCGAAAACTAAAAAGATGACAAGAGGTTAAAAGACTCGGGCTTATGGGTTTAGAACTTATCCGAATAACTCTGACTCTGTTACCCAGCCGTGCCGCACAAATCCCCCGCTCGGCTGCGCCTTCGCCGCCCCCTTTGCCAAAGGGGGCCGACAGACACGCAGTGACTGGCGGGGGGATTTTTGTCCTCGGGTATCCTCGGAGAAGGTTTTTGGGTAGCCACTCAGCAGAAAAGGAAAACATTCATGTCGCAACCCTATGTCGGTGAGATTCGCATGTTCGCGGGGAACTTTGCCCCGGCAGGGTGGATGTTCTGCGACGGGTCACTTTTGGCAATTGCCGAGAACGAGACCTTATTCAATTTGATCGGCACGACTTATGGCGGCGATGGGCAAAGTACGTTCGCCTTGCCAGATCTGCGCGGACGTCTTCCACTCCATTTCGGGAGTGGTTTTACCCTCGCAGAAACTGGCGGCGCCGAGACGGTGACGTTGACAACCCAGCAGATGCCGCTGCACTCTCATACACTGAACGCTGCCGCTGCCGTTGCAACACTCTCCGCCCCGGCAAACCACTTGCCAGCCGTGGCGCAGGCCGCGAACGTGCTGCCGTATGGGACGGACCCTCCTTTGACGACGTTAAACCTGACGACCTTGAGCACCGCTGGGGGGGCGCAGCCCCATGACAACGTGCAGCCGTATTTGTGTATCAACTTTATTATTTCACTGTTTGGTATTTTTCCATCGCAAAGTTGAGGGGGCTCTATGGATCCATTTATTGCTGAAATTAGAATCTTCCCGTTTAACTTTGCTCCGACGGGCTGGGCCTTCTGCGATGGACAACTCATGCCCATCTCGCAAAATACCGCCCTGTTTTCGCTGCTGGGTACGACTTACGGAGGTGACGGCAAATCGAATTTTGCCTTACCCAACCTGCAGGGCAGTACGCCCATAGGCGCTGGGCAAGGGCCTGGCTTGAGTCTATATGATTTAGGAGAAACTGGCGGCTCGGACACTGTCATGTTGATCGAAAGCGAAATGCCAGTTCACACCCATCCTGTTGTTGCCTCACTGCAAGAAGGGACGGATCAGATGCCTGGCGACGCTCTTTATGCGTTCGGGGTCGGGATCGGGCAGTACGCTGCTCCGGGCGCAACGGCTATGCTTGCTGACAACGCTGTTGGTCTCACGGGCGGCGACCAGCCGCATAACAATTTGCAGCCGTATTTGACTCTGTCTTTCTGCATCGCCTTACAGGGCGTGTATCCGCCGCGGAGCTAAGATGATGACCCGACGCCAGTTTTTTTCCAGAGTGCTCGGTGCGAGTTTGTTCGGCCTTACGCATGCGGTGAATATTGTTGAGGCGGCGCGATTGGGGGTCCTCCCACGACCAGTCCCGCCGCCTCAGTTGCGCATCAGCAAAGCCCTATTTCTGAGTCTCGTCGGTCAAACCTTTTTGTTGACCGGAGGACCGAAAGGGAAGTACGCAGCTTGGGTGCAACTCACGCGAGTGGCTGACGCCTCTCTCGCGCCGGGCACAGAGCAGTTCTCTGTCGAGTTTCATGCGCCGCCAGAAGCTATTTTCCCAGAAGGATTATATCGTCTTGAGCATGTCAAGACTGGCGCGCTGACGCTGTTCTTGCAACTCGGGAAGCGCAATCGCACTGGCGTATATTACGAAGCCCCATTTAATTTACTAACGTCAAAACCTCGGTCCTGATTACCTTGCTCCTATGGCTATCCACTTTCGTCCCATTACATTGGAAGATTTATCTTTCCTTTTTCAAGTCTATGCTAGTACGCGTCTAGAGGAATTGGCGTTGACGGACTGGAACGAGGCGCAAAAGGCGGCATTTTTACAAATGCAGTTCACAGCGCAACATCGCCACTATCAACAGTACTACGCTGCTGCGGACTTCCTGCTCATTCTCCAAGACGATATCCCCATCGGGCGCTTTTACGTCGCTCGTGGGGAAGATGAAATTCGCATTGTTGATATTGCCTTGCTGCCAGAGTATCGGCGCGGCGGCATTGGCGCGACGATTTTGCGGGACCTGTTTGCCGAAGCCGACGCCGCAGGGAAGCCCGTGCGGATTCATGTAGAAAAATTCAACCCCGCACTGCGCCTTTACCAGCGCCTGGAGTTTATGCTGGTCGAAGACAAAGGCGTGTATCTGTTTATGGAACGGAAGCCAAGAAGGAACGCCTGAGCTGACAAACGAAAAGTCGACGCCCTTTGTCTCTTATGTAAAAATCGCTTCGCATTGATACCCGTCTGCGTTATGTCCAATGGGAACGAGAAAAAGTTCAAAGGCGCCGATTGTTGGATGCTCCAGCTTGTAAATTTTTTGTTCGAAGCGCCCTTGAGCAGGAACGCGAAAAATCAACGAAAAGGGAGCGCGCTTGCGCGGCAGGTCTTGGTCGCCAGGTCCTTTGGCGCTCAGGACTGAGACTTGCAGCAACACGGCGTCAAGTACTTCCCCTGACGGCAAAGAAAGTCGGAATGCAGTTCCCTTCTGTCTGGAAAAAGTAGCACTGGTGAATGTTTCGAGCATGTGTGAGTGTTGTTCCTAAGTGCAGGTTTACAGTCTGAATGGGATCATGGCATTGCGAGTTGCCCAGAGTGCTGTACACCCAGCACCTGAGCAGAAACAGCCGCAGCGCGGCGTCTGAAGGTAGTCCGGCTTTTTAAGGCCGGGTGCGGAGCGACGGGCCACCCTTCGCGTCACGTCGTGACGCGGTGACGATGGGGGCCACAAACCCAGGCCGTAAACGACCTGGCTACCTTCGTGCGTCCCTCCGGGACGAAAAGGGCTGAATAGGTCCATTTTGTTTCCGAGCAGGAGCTGCCAACGACAAAGCACTCTCTTTTCCGGACGAAGATTGCTTTGCTCCTTTTGCTCTCACTTTGTGTGATATCCCGCTTGCTATTGTAAATGTTCGTGCCCTTCTTTGGTGTGATGCTCTTCGTGCCCTATCTTGCTCGTCGGTCGACTATCCTCTCCGGGACTGTAGCTGAATTGCATCACGCTGAGAAATTTCACGTTCGCGCACGCGTCCACACCGCCAATCGCGCACTCCTCAACATTAGGGATGAGGAAGCGAAACGGTCCACCCTTTTTGGCTGGGAGCGGTTCATCACCAAGTCGGTACGCAACAATGGCTGTGCGTACGGCGTCCAGCGGCACGCTCGCGGAAAACTTGCCGTCACTTGACTTGAGAGTGACGTAGATTGCTGTTGAAGCGGGCGTGACTTTTGCGAGAATTGCTTCTAAACGGACGCCGCCGCCCTCGCGGCCGGGTACGAGCTGCCCCACGTCAGCTACTTGATCTGGCAGCGCAGCCAAGTCAGTGAAACTAAAATTTTGGGCCTGTCGCACTTCTCCCTCGACTCGCAGTGATTCCATTGAGAGGTCTCCTTTGTTAACGACTTTTTTGACTCAAGCGATGACGATGCTGCCTGGCATAATAGGAAACCCACCGTAGTTTTGAAAGTATCGTAGACTACTCCGCCTCGGCATATTTTTGCCGTAACTGCTTCCACAATGCCAGGCGACTCCAATCTGGTTCTTTCTGGAAATGCTGATCGTCTGTGAGATAAGGATTGGGAAAGAACACGGTTAGCATTTGCTCTCCGAGGCCGTTCCATAAACGCAATCCCCAAGTCCCGCGGACGCAACCATCAGTACGGCTATCCTGAAAAAAAGCGGCTCGGGAGGTTTGGCGTTGGCGAATGATCTCCGGTGATGGGGCATCTTTATGCTCATCGATACATAAGTGCAGGTGCCACGCGCCGGTATCAACCGTCAGATAGCCGTCAAACATGGCGATTTTTCGTGGTGGTTCGGTCAAGCGGATCTCGAACACCGCGCCTTGGATGCATGGGCCAAAGACAATCTCCCGCCAGTGTTCGACAAACAGTTCGCGCAGCAGTCGCTCCAGACGTCCGAAGGTGAGAGGAATGTTCATATATTCTGTGGTGCTGCCATCGAGATTGTGCACAATCTGAGCCTGAGTCATGTTTTCCTCCTGCGCGACTGACAGTGAAACCCCTGCGAAGCGACAGCGCCCAACCGTAGCCGCCATCACTACGCCGCACAAACGCTCTTTACACCACAATCCAAAAAATACCCAGAGAGTGCAGTCTGAGAGAGAAATACCGATATCTGCCTAGAGGACACGTTTGGTTAGCTCGGGGATCGAAGGTTTGATTCTTCTTTTGGTTCTCTCAGGCTGTGACTCCATCCAGATGCGTTTGTGAGAGCCCTGTCTATCAAGATTAAGAAAACCATAAAATCCCCTACATGCCAGTTGTAAAGTTGCCCTCTGAGGCAAGGAGAAGGCTGAGATGAATGAGTTCCCTCTAAAAGTATTGCTCATCGATGATGACGAAGATGACTACGTCATGACGCGTCGCTTATTAGCGCAAATCAGGGAGCATAAGTTCATCCTGGAATGGGCAGCGACCTATGAGGCGGCGCTCGAGGCGGCCAAGCACAACGAATATGATGTCTATCTGCTCGACTACCGTCTTGGCGAGCGCAACGGGCTGGCGTTCTTAGGCGAAGCACAGACGTATGGCTGCACCGCTCCAATCATCGTTCTGACCGGTCAAGGAGACCATGAGGTGGACCTCGAAGCGATGCGCGCTGGCGCAGCCGATTATCTGGTGAAAGGGCAGACCAGCGCCGCACTGTTGGAACGCTCTCTTCGCTACGCAATCGAACAACATCGGCTGCAGGGAGCATTACAAAAAGCGAAGGAGGCGGCCGAGGCGGCAAGTTGCGCAAAGTCCGAGTTCCTGGCCACGATGAGCCACGAGATCCGCACTCCCATGAACGGCGTCATTGGCATGACAGGACTGCTCTTAGACACGCCCCTTAGCGCCGAGCAGCGCGAGTATGCCGAGAGCATTCAAAGTTCCGCCGAAGCTTTGCTGACGATCGTCAATGATATTCTCGATTTCTCGAAAATTGAAGCAGGAAAAATCGAACTTGAGATCATCGATTTTGATCTCCGACATGCGGTCGAGGAGGTGATCGAGTTACTTGCCATACGAGCGCAAACCAAAGGGTTGGAGTTGCTCCATCTCATTCATGCTGACGTTCCTACCGCTGTGCGTGGCGATCCCGGACGCCTGCGGCAGATCTTACTGAATCTGCTCGAGAACGCGATCAAGTTCACTAACCACGGTGAAGTTATGGTCGAGGTGAAAAAAGGGGACGACAGCCACAAGGTCGAGAACGGCGATGTTCAGAGGACGGAGGGTGGGCGCCGCTCTGCTGCTCCGTGTCTCCTGGAATTCACTGTGCGTGATACGGGGATTGGCATCTCTGCTGCTCAACGAGATAAACTCTTTCACTCTTTTTCCCAAGTCGACGCGTCCACGACCCGCAAGTATGGCGGAACCGGGTTAGGGCTGGCGATTTGTAAGAATCTCGTAAAACTCATGGATGGCGACATTGACGTGCAAAGCACGCCAGGGAGTGGGAGCGTTTTTCGGTTTACGGTACACCTGGAACAGCGAGTAGAAGCTCAGGCTCCCTCCCTGCCGCTAGCCGACCTTAACGGCCTACGAGTGCTAGTCATCGACGACAGTGCGACCAACCGGAGAATTCTTTCCCATTACCTCTCGGCGTGGAAGATGGAATGCCTCAGCGCGGAGGACGGCTGCCGAGGTCTGGACTTGCTACGGGCTGCAGTCGCCCGGGGAGAGCCCTATCACCTAGCGATTCTCGATTTCCACATGCCGAGGATGGACGGTCTGGAAGTCGCCCGTGCGATTCGGGCAGAGGCGACCTTGGCCGCTCTGCCTCTGGTGTTGGTGAGTTCAGTAGGACTCCGAGGCGATGCCGCGCAGGCGCGCCAGGCTGGCATCAATGCGTATTTGACTAAACCTCTCCGTCACGCACAGCTGTTTCAGACCTTAGCCGCAGTGATGGGGCGGGCGTTACAACAAGACGCGGCGCACACGGATTCCCTCGTCACTCGGCACGTCCTCATGGAATCTACTGCGCAGAGTCGCCCCCTGATTCTGGTCGCTGAAGACAATGCCGTCAATCAGAAACTCGCAGTGCGGCTGCTCGATAAAATGGGCTACCGCGCCGATGTTGCTTCCAATGGACTTAAGGTGCTCGAAGCGCTCTCTCGTATCTCCTATGCCGCTATCCTCATGGACTGCCTCATGCCGGAGATGGATGGCTTTGCCGCCACCGCCGCCATCCGCACACGAGAACAGAGAACCGGCGCGCATATTCCAATCATCGCGATGACTGCAAACGCTATGCAGGGCGATAAAGAGCGTTGTCTCGCGGCAGGAATGGATGATTACCTCTCAAAACCGGTCATGCTGGAAGCCCTGAAAGTTACATTGGCCCAATGGACGGCCGCTGCTAGGAAAGAATCCTCTCCCATCCAAGGATGACCTTGGGAGCTAACTCCCGGCTTCCGGTTCCCTCGCCCCTCAAGGGCAATGGCGCGCAGTTAAGCCAGCACGCGTTTCCCATACT